>JBOHYO010000022.1:0-5654 GCA_050737935.1 Rhodanobacteraceae bacterium | reverse complement strand
CGCACTGCCGCGAGGGGGCAGCGCAGACCGCTTCCGACGACATCGGCCGCCGAAAGCATGTGGGTGCGGTCTGCCACAAATCGTTCTGGGGAGAAACGAATACGGCGTCGCACCGGCCCTGGCTATGGGGAGGACGTCTCATGAGCGACAAGTCTCGGCGCGCTTCGCGCAATCGCATGTTCCAGCGCAAGGCGCTGGCTTTGGCAATCGGGGGTTCCATAGCATTGGCGGTGGCCGGCGGCGCATTCGCGCAGGCCGTCAACGGCACCATTCGCGGTAGCGTGCCTGTTGCCCCCAACGAAACCATCCAGATCACTGGCGGCGCGGGCTTCAACCGCACCATCACGGTCGGACCTTCCGGGCGGTATTCGGTGATCTTGCCGGTCGGCACCTACACGGTGAGGCTGTTGCAGAACGGCCAGGTGGTGCAATCCCGTACCGATGTCACGCCGACGGCGGCGGGTGCGGTGACGGTGGATTTTACAAGCACGGCCAGCGCCGCAAATGCGCAGACGCTGGCGACGATCAACGTCACCGCCAATGCCATCCCGGCGATCGACGTTACCAGCACCAACCAGACCAGCACGGTTACCGCCAGGCAGTTGAGCCAACTGCCGATTGGCCGGAGTGCGGAGAACATCGCCCTGATGGCGCCGGGCGTTACGCAAGGGTCGGCGTTGCTGCAAAACGCGAACCCCACGGCGACCGGGAACCCGTTGCTGGTATTCGGTGGGGCCTCGGTGGCCGAAAATGCCTATTACATCGATGGCATGAACACCACCGATCCGCTCACCGGCCAGGGCGGCGTCAGCCTCCCGTACGGCGCCATCGAGCAACAGCAGACCATCACTAGCGGTTACGGCGCCAGGTTCGGCCGTTCGATCGGCGGCGTGATCAACCAGATCGGCAAAGCGGGTTCCAATGAATGGCACTTCGGTGTCCAGGCGATCTGGGAGCCGGGAAGATTTCGCAATGATTATGTCGACCAGCTCTACAACAACCCGCGCAACACCAACCCGGGTCAGTTGCCGGGGGACCTCTATCGTCGCCGCGCCGACAACCACCGTACGGAGAACATCTACGATGCATATGTCAGCGGGCCGATCATTCCGGACAAGCTGCTGTTCTTCGCGGGGATCGAACAGGACGACATCCACTCCAATTCGGTCACGGCGCTCGGGGCCACTACATTCAACGACTTCTCGACCATCCACCGCCCGAAGATCTACGCGAAGATCAACTGGAACATCAACGAAAACAACATTCTCACGGTAACCGGCGCCCAGACCGAGAACAAGACATGGGACTCCCGGTTCGCTTACGATTACGACACCCGTCAGACGGGCGACTATCTCAACAGTTTTCCGGCCACCAAGAACGCCTTCCGGCTGTGGGTGGCCAACTACACCTCCTACCTTACCGACAACCTGACCCTGCACGCGATGCTGGGCAAACTGCACGGCGAGTACTACCAGGAGCCGCCGTCGTCGCCGTTGCCCTACATCATTGGTGCCGCGTCCCAGAACCCGGCGTTCGCACCGCCGGGCGGCATCGTCAACTCACAGACCAATGCCGACGTTGGCAACCCGGCCCACAAAGACTCGGTCACGAACTACCGCGTGGACCTGGACT
This sequence comes from Rhodanobacteraceae bacterium, assembly GCA_050737935.1. GTDB lineage: Bacteria > Pseudomonadota > Gammaproteobacteria > Xanthomonadales > Rhodanobacteraceae > 66-474. The sequence goes on along the minus strand of JBOHYO010000022.1, from coordinate 4,022 downwards.
GGAAATTGCCCTGGAATCTCATGGGCACCCACGACCTGCAGGTTGGCATCGACAACAGCACCACTTGGGATATCGGTGACGGCTCGGTCATGACCGGTCCCGGATACGCATGGGATTATGGCCAGCAGTTGGGCGGCGGCACTACCAAGGGTCCCGGCGACGCCATCACCGGCACCGACCCATCCATCGCTCCATATATCGGTCCGCCCAATTCCAACCCGGACGGCGCCACCGGCTATTTCGTCAGCCAGTACATCTTCGAGAATGCGGCCAGTGTGCGGGTGGTGCAGCACGCGGAATACATCCAGGATAACTGGCAGATCACGCCCGACTTCCTGATGAAAATCGGCGTGCGCAACGATTCGTTCGTCAACTACAACCCGGCGGGCTTGGCGTACATCCGTTTGACCAAGCCGCAATGGGAGCCGCGCATCGGCTTCAGCTGGGACGTGCACGGCGACTCCTCGCTCAAGATATACGGCAATGCCGGGCGCTATTACCTGGCGTTGCCGGCGGGCGTCGCGCTACGTGGTGCAGGCGCTTCCACGTACACGCAGCAGTACTTCACCTACTCCGGGATCACCAGCGATGGCATACCGACGGGCTTGACACCAATCCCGGAAAACCCCGTGAACGGCGTGTCGCAGAACAACGCATATGGTGAACCGCTGGACCCGCGCACCGTGGCCTCCACCAACATCAAGGCCGAGTATGCCGATGCGTATGTGCTGGGCATGCAGCAGAAGCTGGACTTCCTGGGCACGAACTGGGTATTCGGCGCCAACGGCATCTACAAGAAGCTGGGCCGGATCGTCGATGACTGGGATGACCAGCAGCGGGAATGCGCTGCGGGTTTGGCGCAAGGGTATGCGTGGATGACCCCGCAGACCTGCACGAGCTGGACCCTTGGCGGGGTGCTGATCAACCCGTCCGAGACCCAGACGCTCATGCTCAAAACGCCCGACGGCGGTCTCGTGCCGGTAGTCGTCGACCAGGCCGCACAGGGCTTCCCGGAGAAGGTAAAGCGCAAGTACTACGCCATCAACCTGTCGCTGACACACCCCTGGGATGGCAAGTGGTGGGGCCAGATCAGCTATACGTTCGCGCGGAACTGGGGCAACACCGAAGGCCCGGTGGATTCGATCATCGGACAGGCCGGATCTTCGGTTTCCATTACCGAGCAGTGGGACTTCTTCCAAATCATGCAGGGCGCGAACGGACTGCTGCCCAACGATCAGAAGCACCAGTTGAAGATCGCCGGCGAGTATGGGATCACCCCGGAATGGCTGGTAGGCGGCAACCTGTTCATTGGCTCCGGTCATCCGAGGGATTGCCTTGGCTATTACCCCGTCCCCGTCACGCCGGATTATGGCCCCCAGTATCACTTCTGCAACGGACAGGTGGCGCCTCCGGGTTCAACCGGTTTCACTCCCTGGACCCACCAGTTGGCGCTCAATGTGATTTATACGCCGGTGTGGGCCAGCCACAATCTGTCCTTCAAGCTGGATGTCTTCAACGTATTCAACAGCCAGACGCCGCTCCAGTATCGCGCGTATTACCCTTTGACCACCTATGGCCGGGTGGAGGGCTGGACAGATCCGCGCTACGTGCGGTTCTCCATCGCCTACAACTGGTAAACACGACAAGCGTCACTCTCCACCGCCGGGACTCGTGCCCGGCGGTTTTTTTTCGCAGATTCGGGATTATTGGCATAATCGCGGATGTCCCGGATGTGGTGTCGAGATGACGAATCCTGAACCATCGCGCAGAGCAGAGACGCTCGAACCACTTTCGCCCATGGCAGCGCGGTTGTTGAAACGTGCGCAGAAGGAATCCCGATCGGGCGATGCCGAGGCCGCGATGCGAACGTTGACCGGCACGCTCGCGCTGGCCCCAAACCATCCCGAGGTCATGCGCTGGATGGGTATTGCCGCCCAGAACCTCGGGATTCACGCCGAGGCCGCGGATTGTTTCCAACGTGCGCTGACCGCATTGCCCGATGACGCCGATTTGCATATCGGACTCGGAGTCGCGTTGTATCGGCTTGGCCGGGAAGACGAAGGCTTGACGCATTTGCGGCGCGCCTGCGAGGTGGCGCCGGATTCTGCGTGGACGTGGTACAACCTGGCCGAAGGTTTGTGGCCGCAGGGCCAGGCAGATGCAGTGATCGATGCCTTGCGACGCACGCTGGAAATCGATCCCTCGCATGTGCGCGCGCGCGTCGCGTTGGCGCGCGCGCAGGCGGGCCTCGGCCGGATCGATGAAGCAGTGGCTGATTTGCGCAAAGCCCTGCGCTGCCAGCCCGATTATGTCGAGGCATGGCTCGCGCTTGCCGACCTGAAAACCGTTTCTTTCAATGAACAGGATGTGCATTCGCTCCAGCGTGTCCTCGCCAATCGGAACCTTTCGCCCGCCACCCGTACCCGCTTCGAGCTCGTCCTGGCGCGAGCGCTGGAGGACCAGGGCGATTACGCGCGTTCGTTCGAAGTGCTGACGCGCGCCAACGCTTCGGAACGCCGCCGCGTGAAGTGGGACGCCGCGGGCGAACGCAAGCGGGTGGAGTCGATTCTGCGGGTGTTCGAAAAACCGGTGACGTCCGCGACGGATGCGGGGCTCGGTCGTGAGGCGATTTTCATCGCCAGCTTGCCGCGCTCGGGTTCCACGCTGGTCGAGCAGATTCTTGCTTCGCATCCGGAGGTGGAAGGCGCCAACGAGATCAAGGATTTCGGGCAGGTGATCGAAGCGGAGGCGCGTCGCCGCGGCAACACTTTTCCGTTATGGGTGCCCGATGCGACTGCCCAGGATTGGCAGCGGCTCGGCAAGGAATATCTCGCGCGGACGGCGCGCTGGCACGAGCGCAAACCGCGTTTTGTCGACAAGAATCTATTGAACTGGATGGTCGCGGGCGCAGCCCTGTCAATGCTGCCAGCCGCGCGCGCCGTGGTGGTGCGTCGTGACCCCGTGGAAACCTGTCTCGCCTGCTATCGCCAATGGTTCGCACAGGGCGCCGAGTTCAGCTACGACCTTGACGAAATGGCGGACATCTATATCGATTTCTGGCGCTTGACCCGCTTGTGGCTGAAGAAGTTTCCCGATCGCGTGTTCGACCTCGAATATGAAACCCTGGTGGCCGAACCGGAACCGACGATCCGCCGGTTGCTGGATTTCTGCGAGCTGTCGTTTGATCCGGCGTGTCTTGAATTCCATCGCACCGAGCGCACCGTGTTGAGCGCGCCCAGTGCCGCGCAGGTCCGGCAACCGTTGCGGCGCGACACCGCGCGTGCGGCACGCTATGGCAACAAGCTGGATCGCCTGCGAGCGCGTTTGCATGATGCCGGGCTCCCGGTAGAGGAAGCTCCTGGCGATCCGGCGTAAGGGTGGTTGCAATCCCGCATGCCTGCGCGTGGAATGCAAAGATCGCCATGACCGACTGAAATCCGTCGTTCGGCCCCGCATCTCGGGAGTAGTGGTTCATCGGTGCTTGCGCTAACGTTCGGTTTTCACAGCACGTGGAATCCCGCATGTCGAAGATCGAAGCGCGTCTTGTCGAGCTCGGATTCAAGCTTCCGCCCGCGGTGAAACCGCCGCCGGGAGTGGTGCTGCCGTTCCGCTTCGTGCATGTACTCGGCAATCGCGCGCTGATTTCCGGGCACAGCCCGCAGGCGACGGATGGTTCGGTCGCCGGGCCGTACGGCAAGCTCGGACGCGAACTCACGGTGGAGCAGGGCTACGAGGCAGCGCGGCTCACGGCCCTGTCCATGCTCGGCAGTCTGCAACGTGAACTCGGCAACCTCGATCGCGTCACGAACTGGGTGCGCGTGTTCGGGATGGTCAATTCCGCACCGGACTTCATCCGGCAGCCGGCGGTGATCAATGGCTGCTCCGACCTGATCCTGCAACTGTGGGGCGAAGACGCCGGCGCACACGCGCGCAGCGCGGTCGGCATGGCCGAATTGCCGTTCGACATTCCGGTGGAGGTCGAGGCCGAGGTGGAAATCCGGCCATGAAGCGCGGGCGTGGAC
>JBOHYO010000021.1:0-5538 GCA_050737935.1 Rhodanobacteraceae bacterium | reverse complement strand
ATGGTCAAGGCGCGCACCGATGGACGGCGGCCGCTGCGGAGCAACCGTTCGGGCCGTGGCCCTTTGCCCGCATGACTGCGTCATCGCTCGTCTATGTATCGACATACATCTTCCTCACTCTTCCTTGTCCTGCGCGCAAATGGCCGACGGCGCGGTCGTTTGGCATGGCGCTGGCGGACCCCTCAAAAGATTTCCACTCCCCCCTTTATCGGATGGTTCGCCAGTTGCTTGAGGTAGCGGCGCTCGCGATCGGCCAAGCCCGCGGCGATGCCATCCAGGCGGCGCACCTGGACCCGGCCCGACCCCGGATGGAAGCGGATCTGACGCGGCGTCACGCCGCCAACGTCCTCGGCCGCCAGCGCCAGCGACTCGGCATCGAGGTAACGGCGCACGAACTGGATATTGCGGGCGCCGATGTCGGTCATCCCGGTAAGGATTCGCCCGCCGCCGAAGATCTTCACCCGCAGTCGGCCGCGCGCCCCGCCCGCCTTCAGCACGGTGTTGACGAGCTGTTCCATCGCATCGCTGCCATAGCGGGCGGCGCGTCCCGCCAGCGAGCCGCCCCAGCGCCCGGCATGTGGCGAGGGCTCGGGCAGCAGGAAGTGGTTCATCCCGCCGACGCCGGTTTCCGGATCGTGGACGCAGGCTGCGACACATGAGCCCAGCACCGTGGTGATCACCTCGTCTTGCACCGTTGCGTAGTATTCGCCGGGCAGGATCTTTACCGAAACGCTGCCGCCCGCCTCCCGCCAGCGGCGTATGTGTTCGAATCCGCTCAACACGCCACTGGTGCCCAGCCCCTCGAGGTCCGGAGCGTGCTCGACCGGCATCAATGCGACCGCTTTTGGTAGATGGTCCGGCCGGCCAGCGTGAAACGGTCGGATAGCCCGTGCATGGATTCGGAATGGCCGAGGAACAGCCTTCCGTGCGGCTGCAGCGCGGCGTCGAAGCGCTCGAACAGGCGCTTCTTGGTCGCGGTGTCGAAGTAGATCACCACGTTGCGGCAAAAGATCGCGTCGAACTGGCCTTGCATCGGCCACGGTTCCAGCAAGTTCAGCGGCCGCAGGCGCACAAGTTCCGTCAGTCGCGGGTGCACGCGCGCGAAGCCCGCCTGCGAACCGGTGCCACGCTGCAGCCAGCGGCGGCGGCGCTCGGGCCCGACATCATCGAGCCGCTGGAGCGGATACACGCCGCGGCGCGCGGCATCGAGTGCGGCCGGCGACAGGTCGGTGGCGAGGATCAATGCGTTCGCGGGGCCGCGGTGCACTTCCAGCGCCTCGGCCAGGACCATCGCCAGCGAGTACGGCTCCTCGCCCGTGGAGCAGCCCGCCGACCAGATCCTGAGGCGCCCGCCGGGCCGCGTGGCCAGCCACTCCGGCAACTGCCCGGCCAGGTATTCGAAATGGTGTGGCTCGCGGAAGAACGCGGTGACATTGGTGCTGACCGCACTCACGAACTCGTCCAGTTCGCTCTCCGGGTCCAGGCGCAGCAACTCGCAGTAATCCTCGAAGCATCCAAGGCCGAGCGCGCGCAGCCTTCGCTGCAGGCGCCCCTGCAGGAGTTGGCGCTTGTGCTCGCCCATCGCGATCCCGCAGTACTGCTTCACGAATCCGCTCAGGAAGCGAAACTCCGTGTCAGCCAGTGCGGGGGCGCCCGTGCTTGCCACTGCGGCAGCCGCCGCGGCCATGGCTCAAAACTCCTCCCACACGGTATCGTCCACCGGGCCACGGACCGCGGACCGCCCCGGTCTGGTGCGCGCAGCAGCGATCGAGGCAGGGCGCCGAGACGGCGCGGCCGGCCTTGCGTCCTGCGGCGCGACCTGCGCCGCACGCGACAGCACCGCGCCGACTTCGGCCGATACCCGTCGTCCCGGCAGGGACTCGTCGAGCTGGATGCAGAAGAACGCGATCTGGCGGGAAAGGTCGGCGGCCTGTTCCTCGAGCGAACGCGAGGCCGCCGCCGACTGCTCGACCAGCGCGGCGTTCTGCTGGGTCATCTCGTCCATCTGCATCACCGCGCGGTTCACCTGCTCGATGCCGGCCGATTGCTCCTGGCTGGCGGCGGCGATCTCGCCCACGATGTCGGTGACTTTCTTGACGCTGTCCACGATGTCGACCAGCGTGATTCCGGTCTGCTGGACCAGGTCGGTACCGGTACGCACCTTTTCCACGCTTTCGGCGATCAGCACCTTGATGTCCTTGGCGGCAGCCGCGCAACGCTGCGCGAGGTTGCGCACCTCGGAGGCGACCACCGCGAACCCGCGGCCCTGCTCGCCGGCACGCGCCGCCTCGACCGCCGCATTCAGCGACAGCAGGTTGGTCTGGAAAGCGATCTCGTCGATCAGGCCGACGATGTCGGCGATCCTGCGGCTGGACGAATCGATGCCGACCATTGCATCGATCGCGCGCGTAGCCACGTCGCCGCCACGCTCGGCCTGCTCGCGGGCGCCGCGGGCAAGCTGGTTGGCATGGCTGGCGTTCTCGGCGTTCTGCTTGACGGTGGAGGTCATCTCCTCCATCGAGGAAGCGGTTTCCTCGAGGCTCGACGCCTGTTCCTGGGTGCGCTGGCTCAAATCGTCGTTGCCGCGCGAAATCTGCTGCGCGGCCACGCTGACCTCGTCGGACCCGCGCGTCACCTGTCCGACGATGCCACACAGGCGGTCGTCCATCGTGCGCAAGGCGGCCAGCAACCGGCCGAGCTCGCCCTTGCCGTTGGTGACGATGTGGTGCCCGAGCTGCCCGTCGGCGATCGCGTGCGCCACCCCGACCGACCGGTTCAGGGTGACCACCACGGAACGGATCACCAGCGTCGCGATCAGCAGCGCCAGCGCGATGCCAATGACCAGCACCATCAGGGCCGCCGAGCGAATCTGCTGGTAGCGTTGTGCCGCTTCCTGATGCAGGCGCTGGCCGCTGGCTACCTGCATCTTGATCAGCTTGTCCATCTCGTCCTGCATGATCGTCATCGAAGGCAGCAGGCCGGTGTACAGCAGCTCACTCGCGCCGGTGTCGCCGGACGCCAGGGCATCGCGCACACTCGCCACCGACGACAGCACGTCGGCCCGCGCACCGGTGAATGCCTGGAGCTGCTTGCCGACGGCCGGCGCGAACGGGTAGCCCTGGAGTTGCTTGACCAGTGCGTCGGTGGCCTTCTCGCGCGCGGCGACCTCGTGCAGTTTCTGCTTGACGATGGCCTTGTCGTCTACCCGGAAGGCGGCCTCGGTGAGGCTGATGAAATTGCGCAAGGAGTTGCGCGAGACCTTGTCGGACACCGACAGCGGCAGCAGTCCGCTTGCGTAGATACGGCCGACGTCGTCGTTGCCGCGCGACATCCCGTGCAGTCCGATCCACGCGCCCACCAACAGCATCGCCAGCAACATGCCGATGACCGCGGTGAGGCGGGCTGTAACGCTGAACACCGGAATCCGCAATCGGGTCAAAGCCGCGAGTTTCATCTTCATCATTCCCCTGCAATATTCAGGCCGCCGCTTCCGCATCCGCGGGAGTCAGCAGTGCATCGAGCGCCTCGGCTTCGCCGGGGCGCATCAGGCGTTCGACATCGAGCAGCATGATCATGCGCTCGCCTTCACCGACCAGTCCCTTCAGGAACCGGGTATCGACCACGGCACCCAGGTCCGGCACCGGCTTGATCGTGTCCTCCGGCGCGTCGAACACGTCGGCCACCGCGTCGGCGACGATCCCGAACAGGCGCTCGCCGATCGCCACCACCACCACGACCGTGTCGGACCCGTAACCTTCGCGCGGCAGGCCGAAGCGCAGGCGCATGTCCATGACCGGAACCACGGTGCCCCTGAGGTTGAGCACGCCGAGCACGTATTCCGGCGCCTGCGGAATGCGGGTGACCCGCGACCAGGGACGGATCTCGCGCACCGACAGGATGTCGATGCCGTACTCCTCCCCGGCCAGCGTGAACGTGAGTTGCTGGAGTACCTTGGCCGGTTCTTCGCTTTGGGACATCGTGTTGCTACCTCCTGGTGGCGCCGGCGCGCCATGGTTCTCCCGCTGTATCGACCGCGATGGCAGATACTTGAAGGATGTCGTTGGGCTTCGCATGGAGCGCTCAGCCCAGCCTGCCCGGCTTGGGGAATCGCGTTGGAGTTCGCGCCCTACGCCACCTTGCGACGCCCGGCCAGGCGGACGATGCCGCCGATATCCACGATCAATGCCACGCCGCCGTCGCTCGCGATGGTGGCGCCGGCGATCCCCTCGACGCGCCGGTAATGCGCCTCCAGCGACTTGATCACCGCCTGCTGCTGCCCCGCCAGCGAATCCACCAGCAGACCGACGCGGCGGCCGCCGGCCTCGACCACGATCACCATTCCCTGCTCGAGCGCCGTCACCGCGCCGGTGCAGCCGAATACCTCGTGCAACCGCACCAACGGCAACCACTCCTCGCGGAAGCGGAACAACTCGCCGCCACCGCCGACGCGGCGCACGCCCTCAGTCCGCAGTTGCAGCGATTCGACGATGGAAATGAGCGGCACGATGTAGCGCTCGCCGCCGACTTCGGTCGCCAGACCCTCGATGATGGCCAGCGTCAGCGGCAGCACGATCGTGAATGTGCTGCCGAGGCCCTCGCGGCTGCGCACCTGCACGCTGCCGCCGAGGTCGCGGACGTTGCGGCGCACGACGTCCATGCCGACGCCACGCCCGGAGACGTCGGTGGCTTCGGCATTCGTGGAAAAGCCCGGCTGGAAGATCAGCTCGGCCAGTTCCTCGTCGTCGAGTTCCTGTCCGGCGCGAACCAATCCCTGTTGCTCCGCCTTGGCGAGGATCGGGCCGCGCCGGAGCCCGGCGCCGTCATCGCTGACCTCGACCACCACGTTGCCGCCCTCGTGGCGTGCATCCAGGCGCAGCGTCCCGACTTCGGGCTTGCCCGCGGCCGTGCGAGCTTCGGGGGTTTCGAGGCCATGGTCGACGGCATTGCGCACCAGGTGCACCAGCGGATCGCCGATCCGCTCGAGTACGGTCTTGTCGACCTCGGTCGATTCGCCGTGCAGCTCCAGCCTGACGCGTTTGCCGAGGCGGTGTTCGAGGTCGCGCACCATGCGCGGGAAGCGATGGAACACCGCCGCGATCGGCAGCATCCGGATCCGCATCACGCTGTCCTGCAGTTCGCGGGTGGTGCGATCGAGTTGCGCCAGACCCTCGCGCAAGCGCGCGAGACGCTCCAGGCTGAAATGCTCGCCGATGTCGCCCAGCATCGACTGCGTGATCACCAGTTCGCCGACCATGTTGATCAGGGCGTCGACCTTGGCGGTGGACACGCGGATCGAACCGGCGTCGGCGTGGGCGCCGGCCTCCGGTGCGGCGGGCGCCGGGGCCTCGGCGTCCGGCGCCGACCGCTGCGCGCGGCGGTCATGCAGCACCTGGATGTCCAGTGCGCAATCGCCCTCGACCCATTCGAACGCGGCGTCCACTTGGCTGCGCGGGATGTCGCCGTGCAGATCGAGATCCCAGCCGAGCATCGCAGCCGTGGGATCCAGGTCCGCGAATCCAGGACGCGGTTGCTCGAGGG
>JBOHYO010000020.1:0-2843 GCA_050737935.1 Rhodanobacteraceae bacterium | reverse complement strand
CAATGCTGACCGACCTAGGCCTGGTACTGCTGCTGGCGCTGGGCAACGCATTCTTCGCGCTGGCGGAAATCGCCCTGATTGCCTCGCGCAAGAGCCGGCTCCGCTACATGGCCCGCTCCAGCACACGCGCGCAGGTCGCGCTGCGGCTGGCCAGCCACCCCGACCGCTTCCTTTCCACCGTGCAGGTCGGGATCACCCTGATCACCCTGATTACGGGCGCGGCCACGGGCGCGGCCATCAGCGACACGATTCGCCAATGGCTCGTCGGCCTCGGCTTGCCCGCCGTCGCGCATGCGTCGCTGGTGATCGGCCTGATCCTCGGCTTCATCCTCGTGACCACCATCAACATCACGATCGGCGAGCTCGTGCCCAAGCGCGTGGCGCTGATCGCCCCCGAACGCATCGCGCAGGTCATTGCGTTCCCGATGCAGGTGCTGTCGTGGCTGATGACCCCGTTCGTGTGGGTGTTGACCATCCTGTCGGAATTGGTGCTGCGGCTGCTGCGCATGCACAAGGTCCGCCGCGAGAAAGTGAGCGAGGAAGAAATCCGCATGCTGGTCGCCGAAGGTGCCGAGCAAGGCGTGCTCGACCCCGACGAGCGCAACATGGTGAACCGGGTTCTCCGGCTCGGCGACCGCACCGTGGACAGCGTGATGACGCCGCGCCCGCGCATCGCCTGGCTGGACGCCGCCGCGCCACTCGAGGAGAACCTCGCCGTGATGCATGCCACGCCCTACTCGCGCTACCCGGTATATCGGGCGGACGAGGACGACGTGCTGGGCGTACTGGAGGTCAAGAGCCTGCTCCAGGCCTTGTCCCAGGACCCGCGCAAGGGCATGGCCCCCGCCAAGCCCGACCTGTTCCGCAAGCTGGCCAAGCCTCTGTTCGTCCCCGCGACCGCACGCGCGCTCGGCATCCTCGACGAATTCCGCGACGCCGGCATGCCGTTCGCGCTGGTGGTGGACGAATACGGCGACATCGAGGGCCTGGTCACCGTCAACGATCTGCTGAACGCGGTGGTGGGGCACACGACCCACGTCGACGGCAAGGTCTCGCACGGTGGCTCCGCGACGCGGCGCGACGACGGAAGCTGGCTGGTCGACGGCTCGCTGCCCACCGACGACCTGCGTGAGCTGCTGCAACTGGACGATCTGCCGAACGACAAGGACGGCGACTATTACACCCTCGCCGGCATGCTCATCGATACGCTCGGCCACATTCCTGCCGTCGGCGAAAACACCGTCTGGCAGCAATGGAATTTCGAGGTGGTGGACCTCGACGGCGTGCGCATCGACAAGGTGTCGATCACCCCGCTGGCCAGGAACGACGCGGAGGACGAAGCCGGCCTCGGCGGCGGGTAGCGCCAGCACGGTCCCGTCAACGCCTGGCGGCCAAGCGCGTAGGTTGGGCTGATCCCGGACTTGCTCCGCGGAAGCCCAACAATGTCCGCAAGCGAGTCGGGCTTCGCGTTGCTCCGTCGAACCTACGGATCGCCTTTCGCCAGCCGCGCCATCCGTTCGGCGTCGGCGAGCACGCCATGCAGGATGCGCAACTCGCGCGCGTCGGGCATTGCACGGTGGAACAATCGGCGCAGCCGCTGTTCGATCGTGGTGGCCGATCGGCCCTTGTGGAATTCGATCGCGTGCAGGGTCGCGAACAGGTGCTCGAAGAAGCGCTCCATCTGGTCGGCGGTGGCCGGCTCATCGCGCACGGCCGGCGGCGCGGGAAGCTCGCCGAGCATGGCCATCCGCAGTTCCCACGCCATCAGTTGCACCGCCTGTGCGAGATTGAGCGAGGAAAATTCTTCCACGCTCGGAATCCGGACCATCGCGTGGCACACCGACAATTCCTCGTTGTCGAGTCCGGAGCGTTCGTTGCCGAACAGCAACGCAATTTCCGCACCCTGCCGCAACATCGGCGCGATTTCCGCCACCGCCGCACGCGGATCGAGCTCCGGGAGGTTGACCCCACGGCGTCGCGCCGAGAGCCCGTAGACGCGCGTGCACTCTGCGATCGCCTCCGGCAGATTGTCGGCAACGACCAAGTGCGCGAGCACGTCATCCGCGCCGGCCGACATCGCGGTGGCCTGCGGATCGGGATACCGTTGCGGCGCCACCAGCACCAGCCGCCAGAAGCCCATGGTGCGGATCGCACGCGCGGCCGCGCCGATGTTGCCGGGATGCGAAGTGCGCGCCAGCACGAACCGAATGGTTTGCGGGGCAGGCGGAATGGACGCGGTGGATTGGTTCATCGGGCAAGGTTATCAGCATGGTTTTGCGATCGTGCCTTGTTGCGCCCCTCACCCCGGCGCTCTCCGCAAGGGGAGAGTGAGACAAGCACGCGATCCGTCCGCTGCTAAAATGATCACGCGCCGCCCCGTGCGGCGCGTTCTTTTTCAAGCATTGGAATCCTCGCCATGGCCCGACCCGCCGTCACCGTTGCGATCCGTGCCGCGCGCGCCGCGGGCAGCGTGATCCTGCGTTACATGAACCGGCTCGACAGTGTGCCTGTGACCGAAAAGCGCCACCTCGATTTCGTTTCCGAAGTTGACCGCCAGGCCGAAGCCGAGATCGTGCGCGAGCTGCGCCGCGCCTATCCCGATCACGCGATCCTCGGCGAGGAAACCGGCGCATCCGGCAAGGCTGGCGCCCGCTTCACCTGGGCCGTCGATCCGTTGGACGGAACCCACAACTACCTGCGGGGAATCCCGCAGTTCGCGGTGTCGATCGCCCAGCTCGACCGTGGCGAACCGGTCCACGCGGTGATCCTCGATCCGCTGCGCAACGAACTCTTCACCGCCAGCAAGGGCGATGGCGCGTTCCTCAACGATCGCCGGATGCGCG
>JBOHYO010000019.1:0-6673 GCA_050737935.1 Rhodanobacteraceae bacterium | reverse complement strand
ATCCCGTTCATCTGAACGACAACGAATATCTGGTGCTGCAGGAATGCGCGGCGGCCGATTGCAGTCGTGCGCATCTGGTCAGGGTCTGGGATGGCAACGGTGCTCTCACGCCGGTGGGCAACAGCGACTACCGGGTCTGGATCAGGCATGAAAACAAATACTTCATCTGGCTGATGCGTTTGCCGGAACTTCCTTTTTCCGGTTTTACACAGTTCTCGCTGATCAGTCCGCCGCTCACGCTTGTTCCTGCGGGCCTGGTGGCGGCCTATCATCGGCTTGAATTGCAGGATCCAAAGAACAGCCATCCGATTCCAGTGAAGTCGTACCAGCACGAGGGCGCGACCTTCGTCGTCACCTTCGCAGGTGGCAGCGTCGTTCGCATCAGGCGCATGCACGCGGCGCATTGAGCGAAGCAGGCCAGCGCAGCTTGGCTCCATTTCGTCGGACGGGCGCGCACGGATGCGACAACTGGCGACCGGCGACCGGCGACTCAGCGTTGATCGGGACATGCGACCGCACAAAACAAAATAGCGGTTGGCAAGGTTTGTCCGCGCGTCGAAGAACCCTGACAGTCAGCCAAGGCAAGTCCGGTCTTGGTGCAGATCACGCTGTGACGTGAGATCAAATGCGAAAACGGAGGCAGCGTGCCACGAACGCTCGGTGTGTCGGCAAACTTTACGGATTTGCGTGGTCAATGGACGCGGGGCAACACAAGTCGTTGATAACCGTCGATATGAATTTTGGCATGGGACATGCTTCGTGAGCGGCGCGTGCCGGTCCGGGCATGATGCCTCGATAGCCGACACTCAAGCAGCATTCGGCTGCCGCCATGAGTTGTTTTAGTCGCGAACACCAAAGGGGTAAACCATGAACAAGAAGAACAGATTTTATCGGTTGGTTCTCGCTGGCACGCTCGTATTCGGCGCTGTTTCCGCCGCCCACGCCACCACGCTGGATTTCACCGCCTTCCCATTCGGCTATCAAGGCACCACCGTCTTGAACCTGCCGGAGGCGACCGTGACAGGTTCTGGCACTGACCTCTTTGTAGGTTCGGGTGACCTTTCCAACTCCATCTGCTCCATTTCCGGTGGTAGCTGTGAGGCAGACCTGAGGATCGACTTCGCCAGCGACGTATCGAGTCTCGTTTTCGATGTTGGCGGCTACGGCGTGGGCGATTTCGTGTCCGTGACGGCCTACAACAGCGCCGACATCGGCATAGGTAACTTCGACATCACTGGCGGTGGCTCGTACGGCTTCGGCGGACTCGCGGGAATTAGCTGGATCTACTTTGCCGACTCGTCAACCAACTCCGGCGTCTCCTACGGCAATATTACGTTCGATCAGGGGAACGTCGCCGTCCCCGAGCCCGGCACCCTGCCGCTCCTGCTCCTCGGCATCGTCGGCCTTGGTCTTGCCCTCAGGCTCGGGCGTCGCCCTGCCGCTCGAGCCGAATGACTCGGCTATCCAGGGCTCGCACGGGGTGAGTGCATCCTGCCGGAAAGGAAAACCCGCCTGGCGGCGGGTCTTCGTGAAAGGCACTGGATCCCGGATCGCCGCTGCGCGGCGTCCGGGATGACGTGATGGCAAAGGCGCTCGCACAAAGCGGGGAACGCGTAAAAAGAAACGCGCCTTTCGGCGCGTTTCTTGAGGACACTGGATCACGGGTTCAACGCTTCGCGTTGCCCCGGGATGACGCATCGGCAAAGGCGCGCGCTGGGTGCGTAAGGCGCTGGATCCCGGATCGTCGCTGCGCGGCGTCCGGGATGACGCGATGGCAAAGGCGTTCGCAGAGAACGCGAACGCGCCATCGCGTCACTTGATCTTGCCTTCCTTGTAGATCACGTGCTTGCGGACGACCGGGTCGTATTTCTTGACCGACATCTTGTCGGGGGTGTTCTTCTTGTTCTTGTCGGTGGTGTAGAAGTGGCCGGTGCCGGCCGACGAGGTCAGGCGGATCTTGTCGCGTTTGCTTGCCATGGGATTCTCCTTACACCTTCTCGCCGCGTGCGCGCAGATCGCTCAGCACGGCGTCGATGCCGTTCTTGTCGATGGTGCGCAGGGCCTTGCCGGACACCCGCAGTTTCACCCAGCGGTTCTCGCTCGCGACCCAGAATCTGCGCTCGTGCAGGTTGGGCAGCCAGCGGCGGCGGGTCTTGTTGTTGGCGTGCGAGACGTTGTTGCCGGTCGTCGCACCTTTACCTGTAATCTGGCAGACGCGTGCCATGGCGATTCTCCTCGTGATATCCGCGTGGCCCGCGGAAGTTCGGCCCGGCGATGCAACCCTGCGTGACTGCCGGAATCGCCGCATCGCCCCGCGTCACGCGGTGGGGCGCCCGGATAGCCGGGCCGGCTGAAAGGTAGCCGCGTAATGTAGCAGGGGAGTGCCCTGCGGGCAATTGCCGCGCGTGCATCGATGCCGTGGGTGTGGGACAATTCCCAATCTTTGACCTTCCCTGCGCGGAGCTTTACGAACATGGCAGAAGAGACCCCGGCCCCGACCAACGGCCAAGCCGCCCCCCAGATGCAGATGGCGCTGCAGAAGATCTACGCGCGCGACGTCTCGTTCGAGGTTCCGAATGCGCCCAAGGTGTTCCAGGAGGAAGGGCAGCCGCAGGTCCAGCTCAACCTGGGCCACAAGGCCAACGCCCTGGAGGCTGACAACTACGAAGTGGTGCTGACCCTCACGGTGACCTGCACCTTGAACGAGCACACCGCCTACCTCGCCGAGGTGCACCAGGCCGGCGTGTTTTCGTTCGTCGGCTTCGACCCGCAGAATCTATCGGCGGTGCTGGCGACCTATTGTCCCAACGTGCTGTTCCCGTTCGCGCGTCAGACCATCTCGGATCTGGTCCTGAACGGCGGCTTCCCGCCGCTGCTGCTCCAGCCGATCAATTTCGATGCGCTGTATGCCCAGCAACAGCAGCAACAGCAGCAGGGGCAGCTCGGCAATGGCGGCGAAAAGCCGACGCTGAACGCCTGACGCCATGGCTGCGCGCGCGACGGTTGCCGTCCTCGGCGCCGGTTCGTGGGGCACCGCGCTGGCCGCCCTGTTGTGCGGTAATGGCATCGCGACCCGGTTGTGGGGCCGAGATGCCATCGCGCTCGCCGAGATCGCGGCCAGCCACCGGAACCGGCGCTACCTGCCCGATCTGGAACTGCCGGCGGAACTGGCGTACGTGCCGGATCTCGGTGATGCGCTCCATGCGGTCGATCTGGCCTTGGTGGCGGTCCCGAGCCACGGTTTCCACGAGATGCTGGATGAAGCCGTGCCGTCGCTTCCGGCCGGGGCGGGTTTTGCATGGGCGACCAAGGGCTTCGAACCAGGCACCGGGCGTTTCCTCCATGAACTCGTTGCCGAGAGCCTGCCGGACACGCCGGCAGCGGTGGTTACCGGCCCTTCTTTCGCGCGCGAGGTCGCGGCCGGAATGCCGACTGCGGTGACGGTCCATTCCGCCGACGACGCCTTCGCGCGTCGCGTGGCCGAATTGCTGCACAACCACACCTTCCGCGCCTATACGGGCAACGACATGCTGGGAGCGGAACTCGGCGGCGCCATGAAGAACGTGCTGGCGGTCGCAACGGGCGTTGCCGACGGCATGGAGCTCGGCTTGAATGCGCGCGCCGGGCTGATCACCCGCGGCATGAACGAGATGCTCAGGCTCGGCGCCGCGCTGGGCGCGCAGCCACAAACCTTGATGGGTCTTGCCGGTCTCGGCGACCTGGTGCTTACCTGCACCGGTCAACTTTCCCGCAACTACCGCTTCGGCCATGCCCTCGGCCGCGGCGTATCGCTCGAGCAGGCGCTCGCCGACATTGGCCAGGTGGTCGAAGGCACCGTGGCCGCCGACGAGGTGGTGCGTCTTGCGCGGCGCCATGGTCTCGACCTGCCGATCTCGCAGCATGTACAGACCGTGCTGCGGGGCGAGATGACCCCGACTGACGCCCTGCATTCGTTGCTGGCGCGCGAGCGCAAGCCCGAATATCCCGAAACCCTGTTCGGCTGAAAGGCGAGCAACGAGGCTTTCGCGGGTAAATCCAGCCGCTCGTCCGAAGCCGCTGTTGTCAGCGGCGATTCGAAGCGGCTTTTGTGGATAGTCAGGGCAGGGATGCCCGTTCTGGTGTCTGTTGGGTCAATGCGACGCGGCGACCTCGTGGCTGGGCGAGGCAGCGATCAGGGATGATCGCAAAAGTACGCTATGCTTGAGCCTTTTGAGTTCCCAGCGCGCATGCAACACCGCAGCAACCAGCAGGAGACGTCCGTGCCGCGTATCGCCGCGCGGAGGTCGCCGTTGCCCTCGGAATGGGGCCGCCTGCTCGCCACGGCCCCGGACGATCCCGCGGCCAATCCCGAGGCGCCCACGCTCGGCTTCCTGATGGAAATGTTGCAGGATGAGCCGCCACTGGCCCGCATCGAGGCCGCCCCGGTTTTGCTGGAGACTATGGCGAAGGGGCGGCTCGGCCGTGCCGTGCCGCTCGATCCGAAGCAACTGCTGCACGCCGCGTTGCCGGAAGCCGACACCCGGCTGGCGGCGAGCGTTCTGGGGTTGCCGCAAACCCGGCGCAAGGGTCGCAGCTATGCACAACTTGCCGGCGCTTTCGGCGATGCACTGCTGCGCGAGATCCTGACGTCCGCCCCGTGCCTCCTGGGCGGCGTGGCGGGGCTGCGGCTGGCGCTGGGCAAGCCACGGCCGCTGGAGTGGGAATGGCAGCTCGAGCGCGATGGGCGCCAACGCCTGCTGCCGAAGCTGCCCGCGCATCAGCGGGTGGTCCGCGTCGGGGGGCTGTGGTATCTCGATCCGGAACGCGCCGAATTCGGGATGCTCGAGGCCGGCGCGGCGGAAGTGGCGCTGATCGATGCTCCGCCGCTTGCTCCCGAGTACGCGGTGGCGCTGGCCGAGCGCATGGCCGCGTCGGCATGGGCGGCGCGCGTGCCGGTGCCGCAGGCGTTCGATGACGTGCGGCGCTCGGACGTCTCGCCCAAACCGGTGATGATCTTCCGTGCGCTCACGCGGCATCCGCGCATCGGCGCGGGCACTCCGCCGCTCGCCTACGCGCGCCTGGCATTCGATTACGGCGGTGAGCGCCTGCCTGGTCGAGGCGGCGAGGCGATCGTGCGGCGAGTGCGCAACGGCAAGCTGTTCGAGATCATGCGCAAACGTGCCGAGGAACTGGCGACGATGGAGCGCATGGAGACGTTCGGGCTCGCGCCCGCCGTGGATTGCGAGGGCCTGCCATGGGACATGGCCGACGCGTTGCCTGAAGACGCGTGGGTGTTTCCCGGCAAGGGATACGCCGGCGCGCTGGAGGTCAACACGCCGGCGCGATGGCTGGGCGTGCGCGAGAAGCTCGAGCACGACGGGTTCCTGGTCGAATACGACTCGACGTTTCCGTTCGAGGTGCTGGAAGGTCCGCCGCGCTGGTATGGGGTCGCGCGCACGGACGAGGCCGGCGAGGCCTTCGATTTCGAGATGGGGATCGAGGTCGAAGGCAAGCGCATCAACCTGCTGCCGACGGTCGCACGCGCGCTGTCCGAGCATACGCTGTCGCTGACCGCGCCCGAGAACGAGACGACCGATGCGATCTGGTATGCGCCGGTCGATGCACGTCGCCGGGTGGCGGTACCGCTGGCAGCGTTGCGCAAGCTGCTCGCGCCACTGGCCGAATATCTGGCGCACCCGCGCGACAAGCTGCGCCTGCCGCGCGTGCAGGCCGGCCGGCTGGAGGAGTTCGCCGGCGCCTTGCCGAAGGGCGGCAAGCTCGATGCGCCCAAGGACCTGACCGGGTTCACCACGCGGTTGCGCGAGGCATCGGAACACGCCTCCGATGCCGTGCCGGAAGGATTGGTCGGCGAATTGCGCCACTACCAGCGCGAGGGGCTGCGCTGGTTGAACGCGCTGGCCACCGCCGGGCTGGGCGGCGTGCTGGCCGACGACATGGGTCTCGGCAAGACCGTGCAGATGCTGGCGCACATCCTCGCGCTCAAGCAGAATTCGGCGTTGACGCAGCCGGCGCTGATTGTCGCGCCCACCAGCCTGATCCCGAACTGGCAGGCCGAAACCGCGCGCTTCGCGCCGTCGCTCAAGGTGCTGACCCTGCACGGGCCCGAGAGGGTCAAGAGTTTCGATCGCCTGGCCGGGCACGACGTGATCCTCACGAGTTACGCATTGTTGCCCCGCGACCTGCCCGTCCTGCGCGAGCATCCCTTCGCGCTGGTGGTGCTGGACGAGGCACAGCAGGTCAAGAATCCGCGCACCCAGGCGCGCCGTGCATTGTTGTCGATCGCAGCCAAGCGGCGCGTCTGCATGACCGGTACGCCGCTCGAAAACCACCTTGGCGAGCTGTGGTCGCAGGTCGATCTGGCGGTGCCGGGGCTGCTGGGTGACGAGGGCTCGTTTCGCCGCCACTATCGGATCCCGATCGAGCGCCAGGCCGATGCGGATTGCCAGGCGCGCCTCAATCATCGGATCGCGCCCTTCATCCTGCGGCGCACCAAGGCGCAGGTGGCTACCGAACTTCCCGAGAAAACCGAGATTGCGCGGCGGGTGGTGCTGTCCGGCAAACAGCGCGAGCTGTACGACGCGCTGCGCGTTTCGCTGGGCGACGAGGTGCGCGAGGTGGTCCGCCAGCGCGGCATCGAGCACAGCGGCATCATCGTGCTGGACGCGCTGTTGAA
>JBOHYO010000018.1:0-7668 GCA_050737935.1 Rhodanobacteraceae bacterium | reverse complement strand
AGCAGCGCGCTGTTGAATGGAACCTCGCCGAGCACCGGCACGGTCCAGTGACCGTGGTACGAGGTGAGGAACGGCTCGCCCAGCACGACCGCAGCCAGGCCGGTGGCGATCGCCAGCAGCAATCCCGCGCCGATCCAGCGCACCGGCGCAACCTTGAGACGCGCTTCCACCCAGCGCGTGCCGGCGGCCATGTACAACACGATCAGCATCATCGTCACGGTGATGCCGGCGACGAATCCGCCGCCGGGCAGGTTGTGCCCGCGCAGGAACAGGTGCAGCGCAAACAGCGCGATCACCGGCGCGACCAGCAGGATCAGCAGTCCCGGGATCGCCAACTGGTCGGCCCTCGCGTGCCGGTGACGGTCGGCGTGGCCTTCATCTTGCGCGGGTGCAACGTCGCCCTTGCGCGGCGAACCGATGCTCTCGGCCGCCGGCCGGAACCGCCACAGCAGGGCAAATACTGTCAAGGCCACGATCGCCAGCACGGTGATCTCGCCGAGCGTATCCAGTGCGCGGAAGTCCACCAGGATCACGTTGACCACGTTGCGGCCGCCGCCGCCCGGCAGCGCGTGCTCGAGGAAAAATCGCGACGCAGAGTCGGCGACCAGGTGACTCATCACGGTGTACGCCAAGCTGGCCAAGCCCGCGCCGACGGCGATCGCAATGACCGCGTCGCGGATGCGTCGGTAGCGCGCGATGCGGCTACGCGGCGCCAGTCCCTGGATGCGCTTGGGCAGCCAGCGCAGCCCG
This sequence comes from Rhodanobacteraceae bacterium, assembly GCA_050737935.1. GTDB lineage: Bacteria > Pseudomonadota > Gammaproteobacteria > Xanthomonadales > Rhodanobacteraceae > 66-474. The sequence continues at coordinate 6,918 of JBOHYO010000018.1, read as the reverse complement.
AGCAGCAGCAGCACGGTCGTGACCGATTCGACGACCAGTTGCGTGACCGCGAGGTCTGGCGCTGACAGCCACACGAAGGTGATGCACACCACCAGTCCGGTCCCGGCAGTGAGGATCAAGGCGGCCATGCGATGGAACTTGGCCTGGCTGGCCGCGCCGATCGCGCAGGCGACGCCGAGCAGCCACAGCAGCGCGAACGCAGGGTCGACATGCATGCCGTGCATTGCAGCGGGAGCCGGCAGCGGCTGCACGGCCAGGAGACCGAAGACGCCCGCCAGCAACACCACCAACAGCAATTGCACCTGCAGTTTCCGGCCGGGAAAGATCTTTGCTTGCAGATCGGGGAGGGTGGTGGTCAGGAACGCGAGCGCGCGCTCGAACCAGTGCAGTGCACGGATCCATCCGATCAGTGGCGTGCTTTCACGCGCGGCGATGCGTCGTCGCCCTGCGACATACAACGCGCATCCGGCGACGAATGCGATCACGCTCATCGCGAGCGGCATCGTGAGGCCGTGCCAGATCGCCAGGTTGTAGGCCGGCAGTTGCGATCCCAACACCGCGAGCGCGGCCGCGCGCAGGATCGGACCGACCGCCCACGCCGGGAAGATCCCGACCGCAAGGCACGCCAGCGCCAATATCCCGATCGGAAGGCGCATCCAGCGCGGCGGCTCGTGCGGTTCGCGTGGAGAGTCATGCCGCAGCGGGCCGAAGAACGCGCCGCCCACCAGCCGCAGCGAATAGGTCATGCCGAGCGCCGCCGCCGCGACCGCGACCAGCACCGTCAACGTGTCAAGCGCCAGGCCATGATTGGCACCCAGCGCCACGGCGAAAAACATTTCCTTGGACAGAAATCCGTTGAGCAGGGGCACGCCGGCCATTGCCGCGCCGGCAATCACCGCCAGCGTCGCGGTGATCGGCATCACGTGGCGCAAACCGCCCAGCCGCCGCAGATCGCGCGTGCCGGTTTCGTGGTCCACCGCGCCCGCGGCCATGAACAACGACGCCTTGAAGGTGGCGTGATTGACGGTGTGGAAGATCGCCGCCACCACGCCCAGCGTGCTGCCGAGGCCGGCCAGCATCGTGATCAGCCCGAGATGACTGATGGTCGAATACGCCAATACCGCTTTCATGTCGTGCTGGAACGTCGCGGCCCAGGCGCCCACCAGCATCGTCGCCAGGCCGACGCCGCCCACGATCCAGAACCATGCTTCGGTACCGGCCAACACCGGCCAGAATCGCAGCAACAGGAACACGCCGGCCTTGACCATGGTTGCCGAGTGCAGGTACGCCGACACCGGCGTGGGCGCCGACATCGCCTGCGGCAGCCAGAAGTGGAACGGCACCTGCGCGCTCTTGGTGAACGCCCCGAGCAGGATCAACAGCAACGCCGGCAGGTACAGCGGACTCTCGCGAATGTGATCTCCCGAGGCGAGGATGGCGTCGAAGTCGTAGCTGCCCGCGATGTGCGCCAGCACCAGCACGCCAGCCAGCAGGCACAACCCGCCCGTGACGGTGACGATCAGCGCCGTGCGTGCGGCGTCGCGCGCCGACTTGCCGTGGTGCCAGTAGCCAATCAGCAGGAACGAGAACAGGCTGGTCAGTTCCCAGAAGAACACCAGTTGGATCACGTTGCCGGACAGCACGATGCCCAGCATCGCGCCCATGAAGGCCAGCAGCAGCGAGAAGAACCGGACCAGCGGGTACTCGCGCGGCATGTAATAGGTCGCGTAGATGCCGACCAGCAGGCCGATGCCGCAAATCAGGATCAGGAACAACCAGGCGAGGCCGTCCACGCGCAGCGTGAAATCCAGCCCGAGCGCCGGCGCCCACACGAAGACCTGGCGAAGCACGTCGCCATCGGCAATGGCGGGGAACAGCAGCGCCGAAAGGACCAGGCAGACCCCGGCGGTGCCGGTCATCAGCCACGTCGTGCGCCTGCGGTTGCCGCGGCCGATCAGCGGGGTGGCCAGCGCGGCTGCGAACGGCAGCAACAGGATGGCGGTTGAGATACTGCCGTACGGCATCATCCGGACGATCCAGACCAGTGCTCCCGGGCCCACGGTGACGACGCCGTGATGCGATCGGGACTTCGAGTCTACAGGGCAGGTGCGCGTGCCGGAGCAAGCTTCGCCTGTCACGGAGATCGGCGCTGGAGCCGCCGTCCGCGTAGGGGCCGACCGCGCGGAAGGAGTAGCATGCTGCAGGCAGTTGTTACAGATGCCCGGCTGTCGCGCGCGATCGGCGCGTTCTCATGGATTGAATCGCGTTGTGGAAGGAGTCGACATGAATGTCTCGGGAGGCTCATCCGATCCGGTGCTCGGCAGCCTCGATCGGCTGTTGCCCGACCTGGAAGCCTTGTACAAGGACGTGCACGCGCACCCCGAGCTGTCCATGCAGGAGGTGCGCACCGCGGGTCTGGCGGCGGATCGGTTGCGTGCCGCCGGATATGACGTGACAACCGGCGTTGGCAACACCGGCGTCGTCGGCTTGCTGCGCAATGGTGACGGCCCGACCGTGATGCTGCGCGCCGACATGGATGCGCTGCCGGTCGAGGAAGCTACGGGCGTGGCTTACGCGAGCACGATCAAGGCAACCGATCCGGAGGGCAAGACGGTGCCGGTGATGCACGCCTGTGGCCACGACATGCACGTCACCTGGCTGGTTGGCGCCACCGCGCTGATGGCGCAGGCGCGCGACGCGTGGCACGGCACGTTGATGGCGGTATTCCAGCCCGCGGAAGAAACCGCGGCGGGCGCGCAGGCGATGATCGACGACGGCCTGTTCAAGCGTTTTCCGAAGCCGGACGTGGTGCTGGGGCAGCATGTGATGGTCGGACCGGCCGGCGTGCTGGGCGGGCGCACGGGCGCCATCACGTCCGCCGCCGACAGCCTGCAGATCCGGCTGTTCGGACGCGGCGCGCACGGATCGATGCCGCAAGCAAGCATCGATCCGGTGGTGATGGCAGCGGCGGTGGTGATGCGGCTGCAGACGATTGTTTCGCGCGAAGTGGCGGCGGCCGAATCCGCCGTGGTGACCGTCGGCGCGCTGCAGGCCGGGACCAAGGAAAACGTGATCCCGGATGAAGCGATCATCAAGCTCAACGTGCGCACGTTCGACGAGGGCGTGCGCAAGCGCGTGCTTGCGGCGATCGAGCGCATCGTGAACGCCGAAGCGGCGGCGTCGGGGGCTCCGAAACCACCGGAGATCACGCCGCTGGACCGTTACCCGCTCGCCGTCAACGATGCGGCTGCGAGCAAGCGCGTCGTGGAGGCGTTCCGCGGGTACTTTTCTCCGGATCGCGTCCATGAAACCGGCCCGGCATCGGCAAGCGAGGATTTCGGATCGTTCGGGGCCGAGTGGGGCGTGCCGTCGGTGTTCTGGTTCGTTGGCGGGACCGACCCGGACATCTACGCCAAGGCCAAGGCGTCGAACCGCCTCAACGAGATCCCGACCAACCACAACCCGCGGTTCCTGCCCGTGATCCACCCGACCCTCGAGACGGGTGTCGAAGCACTGGTCGTCGCAGCGCGGGCATGGCTGGCCGCTTGATGCAGTCTCGCGGCACGCGATCCGGCATGTGGGCGGATCGTCTCACCTTTTCTGTACGGGACGCGGAAGCATGAACCACATCCTGGTGACCGTCCTGGACCTTGGCGGCACGTTCGTGTTCGCGATCAGCGGCGCGGTGGCCGCGGTCAAATACCGTCTGGATATCTTCGGCGTGATGGTGCTGGCGTTCGCGGCCGGCAACGCCGGTGGCATCACGCGTGACCTGCTCATCGGCGCAACGCCGCCGGCAGCGATCGCCCACCTGAGTTACCTTGGCGTGTCGATCCTCGCCGGATTGATCGTGTTCTTTTGGGATCCGGTAGTGACGCGCCACAACAATACGGTGCTGTGGTTCGACGCGGTCGGGCTGGCGTTTTTCGCGGTGGCTGGGGCGGAAAAAGCCTTGGTGCACGGGCTGAATCCGGTGATGGCAGCCTTGCTCGGCATGCTCACCGGCATCGGCGGCGGCATGCTCCGCGACGTGCTGGTGATGCAGGTCCCGGCCGTCTTGCGCTCGGACCTCTACGCTTTGGCCGCTTTGGTCGGCGCGGCGATCGTGGTCAGTGGCCACGTGTTGCACATCCACGCAGTAGCCACCACGGTGGTCGGCGGCCTGGCGTGCTTCGCGTTGCGCTACATGGCGATTCGCCATGGCTGGCATCTTCCCCGCGCCCGAATGTCCGGACACGAGCCGTGAGGCCGCGCAGTCACCGGAATGGCCGTTCGACTGGGCCGCATGACTGACCAGTTGGATCTCTGGACGCTCGTCGCAAACCGGCCAAGGTCGGTCCTTTCCCGCGCTCGGCAGAGCCGCCCAATAGCGGTCGTTCACAGATTGCCTTGACCGACCGTTTCTCCACCACGCAGGGGTGCACGCACGATTCACAGAACTGTAATGCTGACGCTTGCCGCATTCCCAGCGAAGTAGGAACATTGCACGCGTGCCCCCTGCGCCGCCAGGAAACACTGCAAGATTGGACCGCCAAACGAGATAGCGCGGACGGGAGGGGAAGGCGATGATTCTCGTAGCTGTGTGCCGACGGGTCGGGCCAATGGCTGGGTAAGGCGGCGCACCTGCGGCCGGCTTTGCAACCTACCTGCAGTCATGCGGGAGGAGGATCGACGTGGAGCTCCACGATCTCTCGGATCTTGGCGAGTTCATCAGCAGCGTCGCGGTCATTGTCTCGTTGATCTACGTAGCCATACAGGTTCGTCAAAACACATCGTCGACCCGCACGGAAACATTCGCGCGGGCACTCGAGCGCGTTTCGGCGATGCAATCCGTGCTGTTTGAAAATCGAGACCTTGCGCGGCTCCAGGCCCAAGGCGTTCTCGACCCGTCAAAGCTGACCCGTGAGGAAAGGCTCCAACTCACCTGGTGACTCTCGGAAGCGTTTGGTGCATTTGAGTTCATGTTTCATCAGGCCAAGAGCGGTGCGTTGCCCGGCGAGGTCTGGAGCCGGTGGTCGGCCACTGTTGCCTGGTGGGCTTCGTTCCCCGGGGTGCAGGCCTGGTGGTACGCAAGGCCGACTCCGTTCTCTCGGGGTTTTACGTCGTTCGTGGACACACTGATACGAGATAGCAGATTCGATTCCGAGGCCGCCAGCCGGTTCAACAAATTCCTCGCGGGACCGACTACGCGATCTTCGTCGCCCCCGCCCTCCGCCTGATCGACGTCGGGTGCCGTGAAATTCCGGGAAACTGAGATGTCCACGACTCCGCTCGTGTTTCGAAGCACACACCGGGTTCAGTTCTCGGAACTTGATCCATACAATCACGTTGGCACGTCCACCTACGCGACCTACTATGTCAACCATCGAATGGAAGGTCTTGGTGACGCATCGGCTGGGATTTGAAAGCGCTCGGCACGTTGCCGTTCATGACTTGGGTTCGACGCATCGAGATTGATTACATTCGCCCCGTTCACGGCGATCAGGAAATCACGATCACTTCGTTTGTTCGCGAGTTCTGCGGACCGGATGCGTTTGTCGACTGCAAAATGACCGACGCTGCAGGCACCGTCGTGTCTACGTGCGTCATGACGGTTGCACACGTCGACAAGGCGTCGCGTCGCGCTACCGACTGGCCGCCAGATCTCATTGCTGTTTTTCGAGCATGAGAATCGCGCGTAGCACTGAAACCATGGCGGCCGCCGGGGCTGAATTCCACGCCAAAGGGTTTCCAGCAATTGTTGGTGGCGAGGTGAATCGGATGCAGTCTCAGCAGGGTTGTCGCTGGCGGAGCACCGGGACGTGTGTAAAATGTCTCGTGCCAAATACTATGGTTTCCAAGACTCATTGGCGCATTGCATAATCGCGGGCTGCTAGGAGATCCAGACGGTGGTTAAGAAAACGGCGGCACACAGGGCGAAATCAACAACGCGCACGAAAAGTCGTTCAAAGACGGTGGCAACCGAAGCCGAGCGAACGAGACATGAGATTTTGCAAATAGCCACTGAGGAATTTGCGGCAAACGGCCTCTCCGGAGCCAGGGTCGACATTATTGCGGCGCGCATGCGAGCCTCCAAGCGCATGATCTATTACTATTTTGGTGGAAAGTTGGGACTGTACAGCGCCGTTCTTGAAAAGGCATACGAGAGAATCCGTACAGAAGAAGCGCAATCCGACCTCGCGCACATGCCACCCCGCGATGCGTTGCAAAGACTAATCGAGATTACCTTCGAGTACGATGAAAAGCATACAAGATTCGTAAGGCTCGTCAGTATTGAGAACATTCACCGCGCCAAGTACCTTTCCAAGTTGCCATCGATATCGCAGATCAATGAGAGTGTGATCAAGTCTCTCGAAGGCATCCTCGACCGCGGTCGGAAGTCCGGTGAGTTTCGGCGGAACATCGTGGCGCTCGACGTGCATCTCCTGATCAGCGCTTTCTGCTTTTTTCGGATCTCCAATCGTTATACGTTGGAAGCGGTATTTAAGTGCGACATGTTCGAGCCGGAAGTGCGCGACCGGCACCGACGAATGATCGTCGAGGCTGTCCTTTCTTATGTGACGGTTTCTCCCCGCGGCTCGCGGAAGGGGTCCTGATCTTGCCGACTTGGGGCTTCCGTGTACTTCGAAGCTCAGCACAAGCATATGTATCGAGGTGTATAGCCCAAGCGGCGCTTCGCTTCGAACTCAGCGCGGTAACAGCGCCACGGATCCGTGCGCGCGTGTCGAAGGCTTCGGCGTCCTGTACTCGCGTGGCTTACGAGCATCAGTGATGCACGACCATGTGCACTTGCTGTCTGGATGCCGGCACGAACCCCTTTGGGATGCCTGCTTCCACCAAGTACCCATACAGGGGTTCCTCCGGCAATAGCGTAGCTAGCAATGCTCGAGCCTCAAGCAAGACGGGAATGTCTACGCC
>JBOHYO010000017.1:0-3550 GCA_050737935.1 Rhodanobacteraceae bacterium | reverse complement strand
CCGCGCGCGCCAGTCACCCATGTCGATGCCGAACGTCTCGACCGGCGTCCAGCAACCCATCGCCAGCACCTCCGCAAGCCGTGCATCCTCGGCATTGACGATCAGCCGCCCGTTGCCGGGCACCGTACGGACCAGATGGTGGAACTGGCGCTGGATCGACGCCACGTCCGGAAAGATGTCCGCGTGGTCGTATTCCAGGTTGTTGAGGATCGCGATGCGTGGACGGTAGTGCACGAACTTCGAGCGCTTGTCGAAGAACGCGGTGTCGTATTCGTCGGCCTCAATCGCGAACGGCGCAACGGGGTCTGGTTCACTTTTCCCCGCGCCTGCTTCTCCCCTCGCGCCAGCGTCGGGAAAGTGAACCTGACCCCGTTCTTTTTCCCCCAATCTCGCCGACACCCCAAAATTACCGGGTACCCCGCCGATCAGGAACCCGGGCGCCGTCCCGGCCGCGTCCAGCAAATGCGCCAGCAGGCTGGTGGTCGTGGTCTTGCCGTGCGTGCCGGCGACCGCGAGCACCTCGCGCCCACGGAGTACCTGCTCGCCCAGCCACTGCGGTCCGGATATGTATGGAAGCCCCGCGTCCAGCATGTATTCGACCGCCGGGTTGCCGCGCGACAATGCATTGCCGACGACGACGAGATCCGGCGCAGGCTCCAGGTATTTTGCCGACCAGCCCTCCCGCAGGATGATGCCGAGCGCACGCAATTGGTCACTCATTGGCGGGTACACGTTGGCGTCGGAGCCTTCGACCTCGATGCCGAGTTCGCGCGCCAGCGCCGCGATGCCGCCCATGAACGTGCCGCAGATGCCGAGGATGTGTATCCGCATGTCGATTCGCCCGATCCTCAGGCCACGCCGATCACGCTGGCGACCACTTCCGCGACGACCAGGTTGACGAGCACCAGTAACAGAAACACGAGCACGCCGCCCGCGACGGGAATCTCCAGTGCGCGGCGCAGGGTGCCAATCCATATGCACAACTGCCAGATTCCCAACACGGCGATCACCACCATCACCAGCGTCTGCGCACCGGTCAGCGATGGCAACCGGGAAGGCTGCGACAGCAACTGTTCCTGCAGTTCCTTCATGGGAAGCAACAGCGTCAGCAGGTTGGTGACAACGTCATACAGCAGGTACACGACCGCCAACGCCATGGTCGTCTGCATGAACCGCTCGGACTTGCCGCGCCGACGCAGCAGCAGGAATATCATCCCGATAATCGCGAGGCTGCCCATGGCTGCCCCTGCCGCCACTGCCGGCTGGACACCGTCGCGGAGGTTGAACACCACCTGGAGCACGCCGCACGCCACCAGCAATCCGACCAGCAGCCGCGGCGAATACGGCATGTCCTCCGGGCCACTCCGGAACAGGCACAGGTCACGGACGCTGGCCGGAAACGCGAGCAAGTTCACGCGTTGGCGCGGGTGCGCAGCGCAGCGAGCAGCCGATCGCCGATCATCTCGATGTCCCCCACTCCGTCGATCTCGGTCAACAACCGGCGCTCCGAATAGAAATCCGCGACGGGCGCGGTTTGCGCGGCGAACACCGCGAGGCGTTTGCGGACGGTCTCGGGGTTGTCGTCGGCGCGGCGCTCCTGCTCGAATCGGATCTCGCAACGCTTGACGATGTCGGCGTCGGGCACGTTCAACTTCACCACCGCATCCAGCGGCTGTCCGAGGCGCGCCAGCAAGGCATCCAGGGCGCCGGCCTGCGCAAGGTTGCGCGGGTAACCGTCGAGGATGAACCCATGCTCGGTGTCGGGCCGCGCGAGGCGCTCCTCCAGGAGACCCAGCACGATGTCATCGGACACCAGTTGCCCCGCCTCCATCACGGTCCTCGCCTTGAGGCCGAGCGGCGTTCCGGCCTTGACCGCCGCGCGCAGCAGGTCGCCGGTCGAGATGTGCGCCAGCCCGAGTTCCCCTGTCAACCGCTTGGCCTGGGTGCCTTTGCCCGATCCGGGCGCGCCGAGCAATACGATGCGCATGCGTTTCCTCTTGGGCCCGCGGGAGCGGCGGCGCCTTCGTTAACAAGTTACGCTTTGGGAGTTACGCTAGCGGCTGCGCAGCCACCCCGTCAACGCCGCGCCCGACACGGACTTGCCCGCATGCACGCGACCCCGAAACCCACCGGCAGGCTATTGTACGCGCAGTCCGGCGGCGTCACCGCCGTGATCAATGCGACCGCCGCGGCGGTAATCGAAGCCTGCCGCAAGCACAAGATCAAGGCCTACGCCGCGCGGAACGGCATCCTGGGCGCGCTGCGCGAGGAACTGATCGATACCGCGAAGGAATCCGCTGCCGCGATCGCCGCTCTGAAGCACACACCCGGCGGCGCCTTCGGTTCGTGCCGGGTCAAACTGAAATCGCTGGAAAACGATCGCGCGAAATACGAGCGCCTGATCGAGGTGTTCCGCGCGCACGACATCCGCTGGTTTCTCTACAACGGTGGCAATGATTCGGCCGACACCGCGCTGAAGCTGTCGCGGCTCGGCAAGGCGGCCGGCTACGACATCCGCTGCATCGGCGTGCCCAAGACCGTCGACAACGATCTCGCGGTCACGGACTGCTGTCCCGGCTTCGGCTCGGTCGCGAAATACACCGCGGTCAGCTTGCGCGAATGTGCGCTGGACGTGATGTCGATGATGGACACGTCCACCAAGGTGTTCGTGATGGAAGTGATGGGGCGGCACGCAGGCTGGATCGCGGCGTCCGCGGGTCTTGCAGGCGCGGGCCGCGACGACGCACCGCACATCATCCTGTTTCCCGAGCTGGAGTTCGACCAGCAACGTTTCCTCGCGCGCGTGCGCGAAACGGTGGATCGCGTGGGCTGCTGCGTCATCGCGGCGAGTGAAGGCATCAAGTATGCGGACGGCAAGTTCGTCGCCGACGCGCACGCGGGTACCGACGCTTTCGGACACACCCAACTGGGGGGCGTCGCGCCCGCCCTGGCGGGCATGGTGCGCGACAAGCTGAAGCTCAAGACCCACTGGGCGCTGCCGGATTACCTGCAGCGTTCGGCCAGGCACATCGCCTCGAAGACCGATCTCGACCAGGCGCTCGCGGTCGGAACGGCCGCGGTCGAACTCGCACTCGCGGGGGAGAACGCGGTGATGCCGGTGATCCGACGCACGTCCGGTTCGCCGTACCGCTGGAAGATCGAGGCGGCGAAGCTCGACCAGATCGCCAATCGCGAGAAGAAGCTGCCGAAGTCCTTCATCGCGAAGGACGGCTTCCACATCACCGCCGCCGCTCGCAAATACCTGTCGCCCCTGATCCGCGGCGAAGCGCCGCCGCCCTACGGCAAGAATGGCCTGCCGGAATACGTCACGTTGAAGAACATCGCGGTGAAGCCAAAGCTGCCGGCGTTTGACATGTAGGTTGGGTTGAACGGCTTCCCGCGAAGCCCAACAGGACCTTCGGGTGCGCGAAACGTAGGTTGGTGCTGAGCCGGGCTTCATCCTGCGAAGCCCAACGCGGGCAGCAGATCCATGTTGGGCTTCATCCGCAAACAGCGCGGATTCAACCCAACCTACGGTGCTGCCATATCC
>JBOHYO010000016.1:0-4744 GCA_050737935.1 Rhodanobacteraceae bacterium | reverse complement strand
TATGCGCCGCAGGTCCAGAACCACTGCTACCTGCAGCGCCTGGAACACATTTTCAGCAGCGGCGATTCCGCTGACGGAGCGGCGCAGCCGCCATCCGGCGCGCGGTGATGGCACTGAATCCCTGGAGCGAAACGTAATGATCGTGAAATCCGGCCGCGTCATGGCCATGGTCGCAGCCGCAGGTGCGTTGTTGCTTGCTGCATGCTCGAATCCACCGCTGCCGCCGCCGGCATCGGAGCGCAGCTCGCCGACCGCGATGGTCGAGGCGATCCAGGCGGCCGGCGCCAACGACAAGTCGGTGGTGCAGGTCGCACCGCTGCGCGACCCGGCGGTCGACGGGTTCCTGGACCAGGCACATGCGGCCGAGAATGCGGCCAACTATCCGGATGCCCTCGACAGGATCGATGCTGCGCTGAAACTGTCGCCCGACGCGCCCGACATCCTGCAGTTCCGTGCCGAGGTCGAGATCCTGTTGCGCAACTATCCGGCGGCCGAAGCCGATGCGCGCCACTCGTTCCTGCTGGGTCCCAAGGTCGGCGGCCTGTGCGCGAGCAACTGGCAGACGATCCTCGAAATCGCGCAAGCGGGAAACCGCCAGGCCGACGTCGCCACCGCGCGCGCCGCGCGCGACAAATGCCACAAGGCGGGACCGGTAAGGTTATAGGTGCGATAGGCGCGGTCACGTCCAGGGACCACGCGCTCCCCAAGAAGCCCGTTCGCCCTGAGCGTAGGCGCGTAGCGCCGGAGTCGAAGGGACGTCGGTACGAAGCGCTTTGACTTCGCTTGCGAAGGGCGGAGCGAAGCAAACGCGCGCGACGCGCGAGAGGAGGACCACTTCAGCTTTCTTCCCCCTTCGCTTGCGAAGGGGGATTGAGGGGGATGGCTTTTTTGCGTGCGGCGATGGGTTGCGCGTGAATACATCCCCCGGCGCTGCGCGCCCGCGCTTCGCGCGCGCATTCCGTGCGCCGTTCGTTCCGAAGGGGGTGAATTGCTTGCGGTGACGGGTCGCGCTGCCGTTTGCAGGCTGGCGGGTCAGGTGATCAACAGCATCGCTGCCAGAAGCGCCACGCCGAACACCACGGTCAGCATCGCGAACGAGAACGCAAGATAGGGGCCGTGCCAGGGCAGCGGCGTGTGTTCGCGCCGCCAGCGCCGCGCGTAGACGAGATAGCGGATGCCGCAGGCGAGCGCCATCGCGGTGCCGAAGGCAACCAGCGCGGCGCCGCCCAGGGTCGAGAGCATGTGCGGCTGTGACTGCCCGGGTGCTACGTTCGATACGCCGTGGCGCAGGAGCAGCGCGAAGCGGTCCACGGCGATGCCGGCGACCATCAGCGCAAGTGCCGTGCGTGTCCACACCGACAGCGTGCGTTCCGCGTTGAGGTAGGAACGGTGCTCGGACATCTCCGAACGCTGGGCCGACATCGTCGAACGATCGGCCGACATCGTCGAGCGCTCCGCCGACATCTTCGAGCGGTCCTCGGACATGCGCGAGCGATCCAGCGACATCTGCGAGCGCTCCGCCGACATCCGCGAGCGGTCTTCGGACATCTGCGAGCGATCCGCGGACATCTCCGTACGCTGCTTGGCGAGCTCCACCTGGTACTCGGCGAGTTCGACCATGCGCTTCATGAGCTTGATCTGCTCGGGCTCCTGGCCCTCTTCATCTGCCATGGCGGAACTCCTGGCGCGGACCGATGCAGTGTGCCAGCGGCGCGAGGCATTCGCGAGTGCGCGGCCAACGAGCATGCCTCGCTCCGCTGCCGCGCCCGGTTCATTCCGCCTCGCGGGCGGGAAACCAGGCCATGCCGATGTCGTCCTCGCAGACGCCGTCGGCCCGCCGCACCCGACGCGTGAAACGCGCCTCCTCCACGAATCCGCAGCGATGGTACAACCGTCGCGCGCGTTCGTTCCCGGCGCGCACGTTCAATTCCACCTTGCCGACCCGTGGATCGCGTTCCGCCCAGTCGAGCAGGTCGCGCAGCATCGCCTCGCCGACACCGTGTCCGACATGCCCGGGGTGCACCACGATCGTGAATAGATAGACGTGTGCGTTGGCGTGCATCGGCATCGGATCGAGGAACGCGTGGCCGATGACCACGCCATCCTGTTCGGCCACGATGTAGCGTCCCTGGCTGGCAAGTTTCGCGATCTTCGCGCGGTAGGCCTCGAGGGGGATTTCGCCGGGCTGCCCGACCAGCAGCCCCGGCGTCCGCGCGGTTTCGGCTTCCGCGGCGGCGATCGCTTCGGCGTCGTCGGTTCGGGCGGTACGTAGAATTAATGGTTTCATCGCTTTGCATCCGAACCATCTTCCGCAAATGGCTTCATCGTTTGGGGGAGATGGGGTGGCGGCCGTAGGCAGAGCGCTTGGCGCCGGTGAGGGGGCAGAAGTTTCGCATGTTCAACGTTCCGGGTGCGCGAGTCGCCACCCCCTCACCCCAACCCTCGCCCCGATTCTGGTTGCTGCGGCACCCGCAACCAATGCTTATGGCATCTGCCGGGTGAACCATCGTTGCGCCGTGGGGTAGGAGCGCGCCTGCGCGAAGCGCTTGCTCCTTCTTCTGCGCGCGACCGTCGCCATCAAACGCTCGGTTGCGGGGCCACAGGGTCGCGGCCATGGGCCGCTCCTACAAAACATCCGGGACCCGAGCGCGCCGTCCGGGCCGCCGTTCACGTCGGGCAGGCATGGGCTTGTGCTGGCAAAATAGCGGGTTCGAGATTCGATTGCCCGCATGTACGCCATCAAGGAAATTTTCCACACCCTGCAGGGCGAAGGCTTCCACGCCGGCCGCCCGGCGGTGTTCTGCCGGTTCTCCGGCTGCAACCTGTGGTCGGGGCGGGAGATCGACCGCGCGACTGCCGCCTGCAATTTCTGCGACACCGACTTCATCGGCACCGACGGCGAGAACGGCGGGAAGTATCCGGATGCCCCAGCCGTCGCGGATCGAATTGCCTCGCTGTGGCCGGCCGATGCGCCGCAGAACCGCTTCGTGGTGTTCACCGGCGGCGAGCCGCTGCTGCAACTCGATGCCGCCCTGCTGGATGCGCTGCACGCGCGCGGATTCGGATGCGCGGTCGAAACCAACGGCACGTTGGAGGCGCCGGAGGGACTCGACTGGATCACCGTCAGCCCCAAGGGCACCCAGCCGGTGAAGTTGCGCCGGGCGAATGAGCTGAAGCTCGTCTACCCTCAGCCGAACGCACTGCCGGAACGCTTCACCGGCTTCGACGCCGGGCACTTCTTCCTGCAGCCGATGGACGGTCCGCGCGCCGGGGAAAACACCCGCGCCGCGGTCGCCTACTGCAAGGCGCACCCGCACTGGCGGCTGAGCCTGCAAACCCACAAGTACCTTGGAATTCCGTGACGTCGCCGCCCGCAGCAAATGCCTTTGCTCGTCATCCCGGCGAAGGCCGGGATCCATTTTGATCTTCCACAAGGCACTGGATTTCCGTCTCCGCGGGAATCGCGCTTTCTGAAGTTTTCAACGATAACCATGACCGAACGACTCTTCACCGTCTGGAAAGAATTCCGCTTTGACGCGGCCCACCAGCTCGATGCTGGGCCGGGCGGTGATCCCCGCTACCGGCGCGTGCACGGACATTCGTACCAGGTCGAGGTGTGGCTGCGCGGACCGCTGACCGAGCGCGGCTGGGTCATCGACATGGGCGATCTGGAACGCCGCATCGAGGTCGCGCGCGACGCGCTTGACCATCGCCTGCTCAACGACGTCGAAGGCCTCGGTATTCCCACGATGGAGAACATCGCCGCGTTCGTCTGGGAAAAGCTCGGCGCGTTGCCGCAACTCCAGCGGGTGGTCGTCAAGCGCGGCCAGAACGGCGAAGGGTGCGAGTACCGCGGGCCGGCGTAATTGCCTGCCCTCTACAGATGCTTCTTGAGAACGCTTTCGCTGAGTTCCGTATCGCGGAGAATCTTGGCGAGCAATCCGCGCCCGATATCTTCGCCAGCGTGGGCCGGAACGACTGTGGCGCGCCCGTCAGGATGTCGCAGGTATTGGTGGCTGCCCCGAGTGCGAACTACTTCGAAGCCCAGCTTCTTCAAAGCCGCAATGAGCTTGCGACCGGAAATGCTGGGTAGCCGACTCACAGTGCGACGCTGACGCGCTGGATGCCCACAAACTTGTTGGGCGCGGCTGGCGCGCCTTCGACCTCCAGGCACAAGGCGATGGCTTCCTGGATGCGCGCCATGAGCTTGTCGAGGGAACGGGCTTGTGTATGGCAGCCCTGCAGCGCAGGCACGGACGCGACGTAGTAACCGTCCGCATCCTTCTCGACCACAACATCGAATTCCTTGACCATGGTGGAATTCTACACCTTGGCCGTCCAGCACGCCGGCACCGGACAGGACGCAAGGCGATTGATCACCGCCTGCTGAATGGCGCGCGGACGCGCCCTCCCGCGCAAGGGGAGGGCGCACGTTGCATCAACTGCGTTCGGCTTCGCTGGTGTCGCGGATGGCGCGGAACTCGGAATCCTTGCTCCAGTTCGGCCATTCCTGTGAATTGGCGAGGTCGCTGCCTACCTTGTAGAGCAGTTGCAGGTCGCGCGCCATGCCGGTGAATGTCCAGCTTGCCTGCCATTCGTCGCCAAGCTGGTGGTAGCGGTGGGCGGTGTAGTCGGCAGCCGCGGCGCGGCCGGCCTTGACGCCGCCGTCGACGAGGTCCTCGCCCGAGCCGAAGGAAATCGCCGGCACGCCGCGCTTGGCGAACGAGAAGTGGTCGGAGCGGAA
>JBOHYO010000015.1:0-15247 GCA_050737935.1 Rhodanobacteraceae bacterium | reverse complement strand
GCGGTCGCCAGCAAGGCCTTCCTGGTCCACATCTGCGACCGCAGCGTCGGCGGCCTGTGTTCCCGCGACCAACTGGTGGGCCCGTGGCAGGTGCCCGTCGCCGACTGCGCGGTGACGCTTGCCGACTTCGAAGGCTACGCGGGCGAAGCAATGGCGATGGGCGAACGCTCCCCCGTCGCCGTGCTGGATGGCGCGGCGTCCGCGCGGATGGCGCTGGGCGAGGCGATCACCAACCTGCTGGCCGCACCCATCGACAAGCTGGAAGAAGTGCGTCTGTCCGCCAACTGGATGGCGGCGATCGGACACGCGGGCGAAGACGCGGCGCTGTACGACGCGGTGCAGGCGGTCTCGACGCAACTTTGCCCCGCGCTCGGCATCTCGATTCCGGTCGGCAAGGATTCGCTGTCGATGCGCACGCTGTGGCGCGAGGAGGGACGCGAGCAGCGCACGATCGCGCCGGTGTCGCTGATCGTCAGCGCTTTCGTGCGGATCGCCGACGCCCGCCGCACGCTCACGCCGCAACTGCGGATGGATGCGGGCGAAACCGAGCTGTGGTTGATCGACCTGGGCGCCGGCCGCGACCGGCTGGGCGGCTCGGCGCTGACCCAGGCGTACAATCGCCGCGGCGGCGTACCCCCCGACTTCGAGGATCCCGAGCGGCTTCGCGCACTGTTCGCGCTGGTCCACGCCGCGCGCAAGCGGGACCTGCTGCTGGCGTACCACGACCGTTCCGACGGCGGCGCGATCGTGACCTTGCTGGAGATGGCCTTCGCCGGCCACTGCGGCCTGGAAATTTTCCTCGACGGCTGGGCCGACAACACACTGCTCGCACTGTTCAACGAGGAACTGGGCGCGGTGGTGCAGGTACGGAAGGACCAGCACGATGCCTTCGCGGCACTGGTCGAAGCGAATGGCCTGCAATCCATGGCGCGCGTGATCGCCCGTCCGAAAGCGAAGCTCGGCATCAAGCTGCACAACGGCGACGAGACAGTCGCCAAGTGGAATTGGCAGAAGCTGATCGGCGCATGGCACGAGACCAGCCACGCGATGCAGCGCCTGCGCGACAACCCCGCCAGCGCCGACGCCGAGCGCAACTGGCGCTGCGACGACAACGATCCGGGCCTGAACGCGAAACTCACGTTCGATCCGGCCGCCGATGTCGCCGCGCCCTACATCGCCAAGGGTGCGCGTCCGCGCGTCGCGATCCTGCGCGAACAGGGCGTCAACGGCCAGGTGGAGATGGCGGCGGCGTTCACCCGCGCGGGATTCGACGCGCTCGATGTGCACATGAGCGACCTGGTCGCCGGCCGCCACCGGCTCGCGGATTTTGCGGGCTTCGCCGCCTGCGGCGGGTTCTCCTACGGCGATGTGCTGGGCGCGGGCCGCGGCTGGGCCGCGTCGATCCTGTACCACGGCGACCTGCGCGACCAGTTCGCCGCGTTCTTCGCCGACGAGACCAGGTTCGCGGTCGGCATGTGCAATGGCTGCCAGATGCTCTCGCACCTGAAGGACATTATTCCGGGTGCCGAACACTGGCCGACGTTCGCGCGCAATGCCTCCGAACAGTACGAGGCGCGCTTCGTGACCCTGGAAGTGCTGGATACCGAGTCCGTCGTCCTGCGGGGCATGGCCGGTTCGCGCATTCCGGTGGTCACGGCCCACGGCGAAGGCCGCGCGGTGTTCGCCGACGACCACAAGGCGGGCAAGGCCAGCGCCTGCGTGCGTTTCATCGACAACCGCGGCAAGCCGACCGAGGCCTTTCCCTGCAACTCCAATGGCTCGCCCGAGGGTGTCGCGGGGTTCACCGCCGCAAGGGGCCGGGTCACCATCCTGATGCCGCATCCCGAGCGTGTGTTCCGCACCGCGCAGATGAGCTGGCACCCGCGCGAATGGGGCGAGGATTCACCGTGGATGCGCCTGTTCCGCAACGCGCGGGCGTTCGTCGGCTGAGTCAGGCTGCCCGTGACGTCGGCCGGTGCCGGTCGCGCCATCGGCACGCGTGGCCCTGCCGAGTTCGAGCCACGCCGCATCGCCACGCGGTCCCGCGAACGCGGCGCGCAGGTCGACACCGGTCGGTTGCTGGAACAGCGACAGCCCGAATTCCGGCAGGATCGCGATCAGGTGCTCGAAAATGTCCGACTGCACGTTCTCGTGCGGCACGAAATCGGTATCCGAAGTGTAGGCGTAGATCTGCAGCGGAATGCCGGTCGGTTCGGGATCGAGCTCGCGCACGGCCCAGAACAAGTCGTGGTTGATGTGCGGGTGCTTGTCGATGTACGCCTGCACGTACGCGCGAAAACTGCCCAGGTTGCTCAGCCGGCGCTGGTTGACGGGCAGCGTGCCCGAAGTTCCCAGCGCTTCGTTCCATTCGGCGATCTCCTTGCGCTTGCGCTCGAAATACCCATCCAGCAGCGCGAAGCGCGACAGGCGCTCGACTTCGGCGTCGTCCAGGAAGCGCACGCTGGTGAGGTCGATGTTGAGCGCCCGGCGGATCCGGCGTCCGCCGCTTTCGTACATCCCGCGCCAGTTGCGGTACGACTGCGAGATGAGGTGCCAGGTCGGGATGGTGCTGACGGTCTTGTCCCAGTTCTGCACTTTGACGGTGTGCAGGGCGATGTCGGTCACGAAGCCATCGGTGTTCGCCGACGGCATCGATATCCAGTCGCCGATCCGCAGCATGTCGTTGGAACCCAGTTGCACGCTGGCCACGACCGACAGGATCGTGTCCTTGAAGATCAGCAGCAGCACCGCCGAGACCGCGCCGAGCCCCGCCAGCAGGGTCAGCGGCGAACGGTCGATCAGGCTCGCGATGATGAAGATGAAGCCCACCACGAACGTGACGATCTTGAGCAGTTGGATGTATCCCTTCACCGATCGCTCGCGGCCGCGCGGCGTGGCCCGGTACAGGTCCTCCAGCGCGGAAAGCGCGGCGTTGGTGGCCAGCACCACGAACAGCGCGACCAGTGCCAGCACGATGCTCGACACCACCACGACCACCTGCTCCGGGATGTGCGGGATCACGGCCAGGCCGTAGCGGATGATCAGCAGCGGCACGACCTGTGCGAGCCGCCGGAACACGCCGTGCTTGACCATGGCGTCGTCCCACCGCCATCGGGTGTGCCGGCTGGCCAGCCGGAAGATGTGGGCCATCGCGTGTCGCGCCAGCCGGCCCGCCAGCCAGGCCACCAGCAACAGGGCCACGCAACCGAGCGAGGTACGCACCCATTCCTGGTCGAGGAACAATTCCAGTGTTTGCATGTAAAAGCAGGGAGTTGGAAGCAAGCCCCCACCTTAACAAGGAACGCGCGGAGATGCCGCCGCGCAAACCCGTCGACGCGCGCTCTCCGGTCGCATGGCCGACCGCTGACCGAAACCGGCTCAGCCGTAGCCTTCGCCCGCCACGACCTTGCCGCGGAACACGCGATACGAATACGCGGTGTAGGCGAGCACGGCCGGGATCATGATGATCACGCCGACCAGCACGAAGCCCTGCGACTGCACCGGCGAGGCGGCTTCCCAGATCGTCATCGACGGCGGCACGATGTTGGGCCAGATGCCCACCACCAGTCCGATGAAGCCGAGCACGAAGAAACACAGCGACAGCATGAACGGCGCGACTTCGCGATTGCGGATCACCGCGATCCACAGCGCGCCAGCGTTGATGATCGCGAGGATCGGCACCGGCGAGAGATACAGGAAGTTCGGCCAAGTGAACCAGCGCGCCATCAGGTTGGAATCGAGGAACGGCAGCCACGCGCTCACCAGCAGCATGAACGCGATCACCGCCAGCATCAGCGGACGCGTCAGGTCGAACGCGATCCGCTGCACGCGGCCGTCGGTTTTGAGGATCAGCCAGGTGGCACCGAGCAGCGCGTAGCCGAACACCACCGCGACGCCGGTCAATATCGAGAACGGGCTGAACCATGCGAACGCGACGTTGTGGATGTACTTGCCGCCGGTCAACGGCATGCCCTCGACCAGCGCGCCGAGAATCAGGCCCTGCATGAATGCGGTGATGATCGATCCCGCCGCGAACGCGAAGCCCCACACCACGCGCGACTTCGCCGCCTTGAAGCGGAACTCGAATGACACGCCGCGCGAAATCAGCGCGATCAGCATGATCAGCACAGGCAGGTACAGCGACGACAACACCACCGCATAGGCCTTGGGGAAAGCCGCCATCAGGCCGGCGCCACCCATCACCAGCCAGGTTTCATTGCCGTCCCAGATCGGCGCGGCGGTGTTCATCATGTGGTCGCGCTGCGTGTCGTCATCGGCGAACGGGGTGAGGATGCCGATACCGAGCACGAAGCCGTCCAGCAGCACGTACATCATCACCGCGAAGCCGATGATGAAATACCACACGACCGGCAGCGTATTGACGAGGGTCATGGCCGGTCTCCCATTTCTTCATCCGCGAGCGACAACGGTCGCGACGCGGTCGGCTGCACACCCTTGCGCTGCGGCGCCGCAACCGGCCCCACACGCAACATCTTCAGGAGATACCAACCCACGAAGCCGAACAGCGCAACGTACACCACGACGTACACGATCAGCGACGCCAGCACGCTGCCGCCGGTGATGTTCGGACTCACCGCGTCGGCGGTGCGCAACAGCCCGTACACCACCCATGGCTGGCGCCCGACCTCGGCCACCCACCAACCCGCGATCAGCGCAATGAAGCCGGACGGCATCATCCAGATCCAGCTTCTCAGGTACGCGCGCGAAGTGAATGCGGTGCCGCGCTTCCACTTCCACAAGCCATACCACGCGACCAGCACCATCAGCACGCCCAGCGCCACCATGATGCGGAACGCGTAAAACGGAATCGCGACCGGCGGGCGATCGTCGGCCGGAAAGCTTTTCAGGCCTTCCACCGAACCGCTCCACGAATGCGTGAGGATGATGCTGCCGAGGTGCGGCACGTTCACCGCGTAGTCGTTGCTTTCGGTTTTTTCATTGGGGATCGCGAACAACACCAGCGGCACGTTGCTGCCGGTATCCCAATGCGCTTCCAGCGCCGCCAGCTTGGCCGGCTGGTTGTGGCGCACTTCCTGACCCGACATGTCGCCGACAATGATCTGCAGCGGCGCGACGATCGCCACGAACACCAGCGCGGCCTTCAGGCACAGCCGCGCCTTTTCCACGAAGCGGTTGCGCAGCAGGTAATACGCCGAAATGCCGCCGATCATGAAGGCCGTGGTCAGGAACGCGGCCAGCACCATGTGCGGCAGGCGGACGCCGAACGACGGATTGAAGATGACCTGCCACCAGTCGGCGGGATAGAACACACCGTTCTTGATGACGTAACCCGCCGGCGTCTGCATCCAGCTGTTGGCCGACATGATCCAGAACGTGGACGCCAGCGTGCCGGCGGCCACCATCACGGTGCAGGCGAAGTGCGTCTTGTCACCGACCCGCTGCCAGCCGAACAGCATGATGCCGAGGAACGAGGCTTCCACGAAGAATGCGGTCAGCACCTCGTAGTTCAGCAGCGGCCCCACCACGTTGCCGGCGTCCGCCGAGAAGGCCGCCCAGTTGGTGCCGAACTGGAAGCTCATCACGATGCCGGACACCACGCCGACACCGAACGACACCGCGAAGATCTTCATCCAGAAGAAGACCAAATCGCGCAGGTGTTCGTTGCGGGTCTTCAACCACCACGCTTCCAGGAACACCAGCCAGCTCGCCAGTCCGATCGTGAAAGCCGGAAACAGGATGTGGAACGAGATCACCCACCCGAATTGCAGGCGCGAAAGGAACAGCGCATCGGTCACGGGCCTCCATCCTCCGCCGACGGTGCGGCGTGCAACACAATCCTGGTGATTATCCCACCGCCGCCCAAAACGTGCGATTGATGTCGATCAATGCGGCGCGTGCGCGCGCCCGTGGCACATCACTCCCAGGCGTTGGCGTGCGGGCCGATCGCGCCGCGCTGCGGTCGCACCACGCAGAAGTGTTGGCCAGTCGGCGCTTCCATCACGACCCAGGTCTTGATTGCCGCCACGCGCCTGGCTCCCAATCCTTCCAGCCGCCGCACTTCGGCCTCGATATCGTCGCTTTCGATGTCGAGGTGCACGCGACTGTGGTGATCGACCTTCTGCACTTCGATCACCGGCTCGTCGTCGTGTGTCTCCAAGCCGATGTACTGACTCCCGCCGGGGTTGTCTCCTGCGCGCACCGGCCGTCCCAGCGCCCCGGACCAGAACCGCGCCGCCGACTCCAGATCATCGGTCCTGCAATCGATGAGGATGCTGCACAACCTGCTGTGATGCATGGCAATACTCCCGGTTTCGCTCCGGCATGTGCCGGTCGACCGTCACGCTCGCCTGATCGCCCGGTCCACGCTCCACGGTCCCGGACCCGCGGAGCACAAATACAGGAACACGAAGCAGAACAATACCGCGCTGTCGCCGCCGTTGAGGTAAGGGAAGACGTGGTTGGTCGGGAAATGCGCCATGAAATACGCGAATGCCATTTCGCCCGACAGTATGAAAGCGATCGGGCGCGAGAACAGCCCGATCAGCAGCAGGAAACCGCCGCCGAACTCCAGGATGCCGGCGAGCCCCGGCACGACCGTGAACAGCTTCGCCGACGAGATCAGCGTGAACGGACCCTCGGGAAGATGGAAAAGCTTGTCGGCGCCGTGGCACATCAACAGGAAAGCGGCGATGATGCGAAGGACGCTCAGCAGGTATGGCGCGGTACGCACCCAGGACCCATTGTTGCCAGCCATTCGGATGTCTGCCCGGTTTGACGTCGTGGCCCGAGTGTACCCGGCCGGCGCCGCAGCGGGGCAGCGCATGCTCGCGTCGGGCGACGCCACTCAGTCCATCAGCGCCTGAACCTCCTCGACGGCCTTCGGCAGGGCTGCGGTCAAGACTTCCCTGCCGTGCGCGCCGATGGCGACATCGTCCTCGATGCGGATGCCGATCCCCCGCCACTTCGCAGGAGCCGTGGTGTCGTCGGGCGGGATGTAGATGCCGGGCTCGACGGTCACGACCATGCCGGCTTCCAGCAGCCTCGGTTGCTCGTCGACGCGGTAGTCGCCGACATCATGGACGTCGAGGCCGATCCAGTGCCCGGTCTTGTGCGGGAAGAAGCGCTCGTAGCTGCCCGACTTCAGTGAGCTTCGCGGGCTGCCGGACAAGAGCTTCAG
The DNA here is from genome assembly GCA_050737935.1 of Rhodanobacteraceae bacterium. Classification (GTDB taxonomy): domain Bacteria; phylum Pseudomonadota; class Gammaproteobacteria; order Xanthomonadales; family Rhodanobacteraceae; genus 66-474. The sequence goes on along the minus strand of JBOHYO010000015.1, from coordinate 8,088 downwards.
CGCGCACAGGCCCTCCACGACCACCTTGCGCGCGGCGTCGTGCGCGGCGGTGAACGCGGTGCCTTCGCGCACCTGCTCGATCGCCGCCTGTTGCGCCTCCAGCACCACCTCGTACAAGGCACGCTGTTCGCGCGAAAAACGGCCCCCGACCGGCCAGGTGCGGGTGATGTCGGAGGCGTAGCACTCGACTTCGGCACCGGCGTCGACCAGCAGCAGGTCGCCTCGCTCGAGCCGGCCGCGGTTGGCGGTGTAGTGCAGCACGCAGGCATTGGCGCCACCCGCGACGATCGGGGAATAGGAAGGCACCGCGCCGCGCGCACGCACCGCGTGCAGCAGCGCGGCTTCGACCTCGTATTCGGCGGCGCCGGGGCGCGCGGCCATGATTCCCGCGCGCTGCGCTTCGGCAGCGATACTCGCGGCGCGCTTCATCAGACGCAGTTCCGCCGCCGATTTGTACAAGCGCAATTCGTGCAGCAGATGCCCGAGTGCGACGAACTCGCGCGGCACCACGCCGCCACCGCGCGAAGCACGCAACCTGCGCAGCCAGCGCAGCAGTTGCGCATCGAACTCGTTCTCGCGGCCGAAATGGCAGTACAGGCGGGTGCGGCCCTCGAGCATGCCGGGAAGGATGTCGTCGATATCCTCGACCGGAAAGGCATCGTCCACCCCGAAACGCGCGGCCGCCGCCTCGGGGCCGATCCGCGCGCCGTCGACGCGTTCGCGCTCGGGATCGCGTTCGCGACAGAACAGCACGACTTCGCCATTCGCGCGCCTCGGCAGCAGCGCCAGCACCGCGTCGGGTTCCGGGAAGCCGGTGAGGTAATGAAAATCGGAGTCCTGCCGGTACGGCCACTCGGCGTCCGCATTGCGGATCCGCCTGGGCGCCGCAGCCACCACCAGCGCGGCATCCTCGCCCGCCATGCGCATCAGTTCGCGGCGCCTGCGGGCAAATTCCGCGGGCTGGATCATCGGCGCTGCGCCCGCGCGAGGGCTGCACGCAGCTGCACCATCCCGCCACGAATGAATTCCAGCACGTCGGCGAGCTCTCCCTCCTCGCCTTCATCGCATTCGATGCGCATCGACGCGATCTGCCCGAAGGCGTCCAGCAACTCGCGCGCGTCGGGGTCGATTGCAGAACTGCGCAGCGCGCCGGTCAGGCCCAGCCCGCCGAGAAACCCCCGACACCACTCGACCATGCCGTCGGCGCGCGCGGCCAGCGGCGCCTCGGGCAGCAACGGCGTCACCGCCGTGCCGTCGCGCAGGTCCCGGGACATCCCTGCGGCCAACTCCTCGAGCAGCGGGCGCAGCGGAGCGAGCACGCCCGCACCGTCCCCCTCCAGTTGCAGCGAAGGCAACAAATCGTTCGCGCGACCTGACCCGCCCGCGCACAGGTACCCCGCGATCGAACCATGCAATTCCGCGGGGCTGGTACCCAACTTGGCTTGGGCCACCGCCTTCGAGAATTCCGCGTAGCTGATTTTCGAGATGCCAGGATTCCGGTTCATGATCGACCATTCTAGGCAAAAAACGCTCCCTGCGAAGTCAGGCTCCGGGTGGCTGTCTGATTTCCGCTGGCCACATACCCAGTAAGGCACGGCGGTACGCAAGGGAGCGGCAATCAGGGGCGATCGCACAAAAGCGCGTTTCGTCGCACGACGCGCCGCACCGGTTTGAGTAGACTTGGGCATGCAGCCTTGCTCGGGCCCTCCGTCGAACGATGGTCGTGCACGGATGGCTGCGACCATCAGGGGCCGAGTGCGTACACCATGAGCCGCGTTCCTCCCGGATTTTCCGGGGCCAAACCGCCTTCCGCGCGCTCGCATGTCCTGCTGGTGCTCGCCTTGTTGCTGTCCTGGTTCGCGGGCACCGCGATCGCGCGCCAGGCGCCGCAAGCGACTTGGCAGGCCTATCAACGCAGTTTCTATTTCCAGCAGCTCGACAGCGCGAATGGTTTGGCACAGGACTCGGTCTCGGTGGTGTTCCAGGACCATCGGGGCTTCATGTGGTTTGCGACCCAGGGAGGCCTGTTCCGCTACGACGGCTACAAGCTCACCCGCTACACCCACGATCCCGATCGCGCCGACAGCCTGCCGGGCGGGTATCCGGTAACCTCGCTCGCCGACGCCCCCGATGGCAGGCTCTGGGTCGGTTCGTCCAGTGACGGGCTGGTCCTGCTCGACCCCGATGGCGGCACGGTCATCCCGCTCCCGGCGGCCGTGGAACGCAACGGCCTGCCGATCACCAGCCTGCTCGGACTCGCGGATGGGGACGTCCTGATCGGCAGCCAGCTCGGGGTGGACCGCCTGGTGGCCGCACCACGACCCCATCTGCAGCACGTCTGGTCGGAGCCGCAAGGCATGGCCGAGTCCGTGCAATCCCTGACGCGTTGCCCTGACGGCGCGGTTTTCGCCTCGGCAGGCCATTCCATCGTCGCGCTGGACGCCAAGGCCGCACGGGGCCGGATCCTGGCGAACACGGCACAACCCGTCGATGCGCTCTATTGCGATGCGGGGAGCCACCGGCTCCTGCTCGGAAACCGCGACGGTCTCGCGAGCGTGGACCGGAAGTCCGGCGCGCTCGTGTGGCTCTGGCGCAGCGATGGTGATCGCACCATCGGCGTGGGCGCCATCGCCGTCGACCCCGCAGGACGCCTCTGGTTGGCACTGACCGATCGCAGCCTGCTCCGCCTGGGCCCGGATGGCTCGGAACAGAAAGTGGTGCCGGCGCCAGTGGGCATCGCCGGAGGCCTTCCCGATTCGCGCATCGATACCCTGTTCGTCGACCGCACCGGCTTGTTGTGGGTCGGTACGCTTTCGGCCGGGGTAGTCTGGACGCACCCGGACGGCAACCCCATCCAGGCCGTGCTGAACCTGAGCGGCGATCCGCGCGCGCATCACTACCTCCGCGGGTTCCACGCGGATGCCAATGGCCAGTACTGGGTGGCGATGAGCGGCCCCGGCCTGGTCCGCTACGACCCGGCCACGCACACCATCACCAGCTTCGGCGACGCGCTCGCCGCGGCGTCGGCTTCCGTCCCGCGCGCACCCGTGTCCGCCTCGGGACCACCTGCCCAGACCGCATCCGTCCGCAGCTTCGGCATCATTGCGGATTCGGACGGGACCCTCCTGCTTCCGTCCAACGTCGGGGTCCTGCGGTTCGACCCGGCCACCGGCAAGGCCGGCTACGCGATCCTCGATGGCAAGCCCGCGACCACGCCGGCCCGCGCGCTCTACCGGGCGCGCAATGGCGACCTGTGGGTCGCGCCCAACGGCGGAGGGCTGGTGCACTACCACGACGGCCGCGCGCTGCAGCACTTCGACGCTACGCACGGCCTGGCCTCGAACAGGGTGCTGGTGATCGACGAGGACAGCCACGGAAATATCTGGGCCGGCACCACCCGCGGCCTGTCGATGATCGACCCTGCCAGCGGCAAGCTGCGGACGTTCCGGGAGGTCCCGGAACGGAACGATTCGCTCGCCGGCAGCACCGTATCCAGCATCCTGGTCACCCGGGCCGGGCAGGTATGGGTCGGATCGCTGTCCGGCATCAGCCGCCTCCAGCGCATCGACACCGATGGTGCGCATTTCCAACGTTACGGGCTGGATGAAGGGCTGCCGGACAACACCATCGATTGCATGCTCGAAGACGCCAAAGGCGACATCTGGTTCAGCACCAACCTCGGCATTGGCAGGCTCGATCCGAAGACCGGCGCGATCCGCAACTTCGGCGCCTCCGATGGCCTGCAGGGCAGCGAATACAACTCCGGTGCGTGCCTGCGCACGAGCGACGGTCACCTGTTGTTCGGAGGACACGGGTTCGACGTCATCGATCCGGCCAAGGTCCGCCCGTCCACGACGCATGCACCCGTCGTCATCACCGACCTGCACGACGCCGGCCGCCACATGGCGGTGCCGGCGTCCTCTTCCGCACGCATCGATATCGGCCCCACGGACCGCAGCCTGTACATCTCGTTCGCGGCGCTCGACTACGGATCGCCCGGCCACAGCCGATACCGCTACCGGCTGCTGGGACGCGACGCCGGGTGGAGCGCACCCACGCGCGATCACTCGGTCGCCTACTCCAGCCTCGCGCCCGGCGATTACCGCTTCGAGGTGCAGTCGGTGCTGCGCGACGGCCGCCCCGGCAACACCGCCGCCGTCGCCGTGCGCGTGGCAGCGACGTGGTGGTGGAGTCCGGTCATGCGGATCGTGTACGCGGCGGCCATCGCGCTGCTGGTCCTGATCGCCCTCTTCGGCTGGCGCAGCCACCATCACGAACAGCAGCGTCACCGCCGACAGCTGCGCCTGCGCGAAAGCCGTCTGCGCCAGGCGTTGTGGGGCTCGGGCGACGAATTCTGGGACTGGAACCTGGAGAGCGGCACGATCCTGCGGCTGGGCCCCGAAGGCAATCCCGGCGGCCACCACGAACAATCGGTCCCGGCCGACGAGTGGCGGCGCACGATGGTGCATCCGGACGATCTCGCCAGCCTCGACCACGCGCTGGCCGAGCATCTCGCGGGCAACACCGAGCATTTCGAGGTCGAGCACCGCGTGCGCGGCCGCGACGACGAATGGACCTGGGTGCTTTCGCGCGGCAAGGTCGTCGAGCGCGACGGCGACGGCAAGCCGATCAGGGTATGCGGCACCGAGCGCGACATCAGCGCGATCCGCGCGGCGGACCGCGACCGCCGCATTGCCTCCGAGGTGATCCGCAACATGAGCGAGGCGGTCACCGTCACCGACCTCGACTTCCGCTTCGTCTCGGTCAACACCGCGTTCACCCGGATGACCGGCTACGCCGAACACGAGGTTCTCGGCCGCGACGCCTCCGTCCTCAATGGCAGCCGCCATGCACCGGAAAGCTACACGCACCTGCGCCAGATGCTGGCCGAGACCGGCCACTGGCGCGGCGAATTGTGGCAACGCCGCAAGGACGGCGAAGAATTCCTGTGCTGGGTGGAACTCAACGAAGTGTGCGACGCGTCCGGCCAGCGCACCCACATGATCGGCGTGCTCACCGATATCACCGACCGCAAGCGAGCCGAACAGGAGCTTCGCTACCTCGCCAACTACGACACCCTGACCGGTCTGCCCAACCGCGCGCTGCTCGGCGAACGGCTCGGCGCGGCACTGATCAGCGCCCGGCGCAGCGGCCACAAGGTCGCGCTGCTGTTCCTGGACCTCGATCGCTTCAAGCACGTCAATGATTCGCTCGGCCATACCGCCGGCGACCGGACCCTGAAGGCGGCCGGCGCACGCCTGCGCCAGTGCGTTCGCGAGAACGACGTGGTCGCGCGCCTCGGCGGCGACGAATTCACGGTGGTGCTGGAAGACCTGGCAGAGGTCGGCGGTGCCGAGGAAATGGCGCAGCGCCTGATCCAGGCTTTCGCCAAGCCGTTGCCGGTCTCGGGCACCCAGGAAACCGTGATTTCGCCGTCGATCGGCATCGCGATGTATCCCGATCACGGGCAGACGCCCGCGGACCTCCTGAAATGCGCCGACACCGCGATGTACCAGGCCAAATCCAGCGGCCGCAACACCTGGTCGGTGTATCACGCAGGCATGGACGCGCGCGCCCGCGACCACGCCACGCTGGTCAGTGCCTTGAGGCGCGCGCTGGATCGCGGCGAGTTGCGCCTGGTGTACCAGCCCAAGATGTCCCTGCACGGGGACAACATCACCGGCATGGAAGCGCTGCTGCGCTGGCACAACCCCGATCTCGGCGAAATTCCGCCCAGCGTGTTCATCCCGCTGGCCGAAGAAACCGGCCAGATCCACGAGATCAGCGCCTATGTGTTCGGGACCGCCTGCGCCGACCTGCGCCGCTTCCGCGAGAGCGGCCATCGCAACCTCACGATGGCGATCAACCTTTCCGCGGCGCAGCTCAACCGCCCCGACCTGACCTCGCACATCTGCGACTTGCTCGCCGAACACGACGTTGCGCCCAACCAGGTGGAACTGGAATTGACCGAGACCATGGTCATGGCCAACGCCGAGCAGTCGGTGCGCCTGCTCGGCGAGCTGAAATCGATCGGCACGCGCCTCGCGATCGACGACTTCGGCACCGGCTATTCCTCGCTTGCCTACCTGAAGCGCCTGCCGATCGACACCCTCAAGATCGACCAGGAATTCGTGGGCGACATCACCACCGATCCGGATGACGCGGCGATCACCTCGACGATCATCACCATGGCACATTCGCTGCAACTCAAGGTCGTGGCGGAGGGCGTGGAAACCCTCGAGCAACTCGCCTTCCTGCGTGCCCAGCACTGCGACGAAATCCAGGGCTACTGGTTCTCGCGGCCCTTGTCGGCGGAAGCCTGCCTGGACTTCCTGAATCGGCATGCGGTCGCCAGCGTCGTGACTTGAGCCATGCGATCGTCCCCGATCGCTGCCTTGCCGGGCAATGCTGCAGTCTGCAACGATGCCGGGACCTTGGAGTCCAGAATGGCCATCCTTGGCCCGGCTTTTTCGTGCGTTCGTCCATGAACGCCATTTCGACTGTCGCCATCGCAAGAACCAAGGCTGCAAGAGCCATCAACACCAGAACGGCCCTCCATGGCCTGACTTTTTGCGACAACTGCTCCGCTCCGGGCAATCTTTTCGACGGGTCGTAATGCCCGACGACCGCTTTTGCCTTATATTCGCACCATGGAAAATCCAGCCCCCACCGTGGAAGACGAACTCGCCGCCCTGACACGTACCCTCGACAGGGCGCTGGAACGCCTGCGCCGCCTCGCCGAGGAAAATGCCAGCCTGCGCCGTGGACGCGACCAACTGGCCGGCGAACGCGCCGCCCTGATGACCCGCAACGAGCAGGCACGCACGCGGGTCGAGGCGATGATCGAGCGATTGAAGGCGCTCGAGAGCGCCGGGTGATTGCGCCGCAGTCGCCCTCCTGCGCATCGCGCCTCAGGGTCCCCGGATCCGCTCCGGCGCGCGATCGATCGCCGGACCCGGAACCCACACGCATCGGCGGCTCGGACGTAGCCGCCACTCATTGAGAGCAGCACATTGCCATGGCCGAAGAATCCGTCACCGTTACCGTCAAGCTGCTGGACCGTGAGTTCCTGGTCGGCTGCAAGCCCGGCGAGCGCGAAGGGCTGCTTGCGGCGGTCGAGCACCTGCACCGCAAGATGCGGGACATCCGGCACGCGGCGCGCAGCCCCGGGTACGATCGCATCGTGGTGCTGGCGGCGCTCGACATCACCCATGAACTGCTGATGCTGCAGCGCAGCCAACGGCAGAATTCCAGCACCGCTGGCGAGCAGATCGCGATGCTGCGGCGCAAGCTTGAAGAAGCACTCGAAGCGCCCGTAGAATGAACTTGCTGGCGTCCCCTGCGGTGAACGACAGCGCGTCCCCAGCAATGTGCCTTGTTCCTAATGTACGACCTGGGGCCGGCGGATACCGGATCGTTGTGCAAGTCCGTCATGAGCGGAAAGCCTAAAGTTTCGGTGAGCCCGCCCACGTGATCCACCAGGATCAGGGTCGCTCGGCGCGCATCGTCATCGCGGAGGACGTCGGTTTTTTTGCGATCATCCATGATCGCGGCGCCTCGCACTCTTCGCGACGCCGTACCGGCTACCGGCTTCGGCAACACCAGAACGCCCATCCATGGGCTGACTTTTCACAACAGCCGCTCCGACCACGCGATCGACAGCCGCTCCGCAAGAGGCGGCAGGTAGCCCGGATGAAGCGAAGCGCAATCCGGGGAAACCTGTCGATGAGACACCTTGCATGAATGACAGTCGGGCGTTGCTGCGCGCGCGGATGTCCCTGCAGCGCAATGAACTCGTGGCGCGGCAGCGCATCGAAGCGGCCGCCGGGGTGTTGCACAGCCTGGAACGCCTGCCCGAATTCATGACCGACCCGCGCGTCGCCGGCTACTGGGCCGTCCGCGGCGAGCTACCGCTCAACCTTGCAGTAGCGTCGCTGCATCGCCGCAAGCAGGATTATTTCCTGCCCGTGCTCGGCGACGCGCGCCAGCTGCATTTCGCAAGGTTCGATACCGGCGGGGCCCTGCGCAACAACCGCTTCGGCATTCCCGAACCCGCGGCTGCCATCGATGCATTGCGCGGCCCGGGAG
>JBOHYO010000014.1:0-2369 GCA_050737935.1 Rhodanobacteraceae bacterium | reverse complement strand
GCACAGCCAAGGCCGGTGCCCGGCCCGACCACCACGGTCGGGCCGGGTGCGCCCCCCGCCTCGATCACCGCGATGCTGTCGCGCGCGGACAGGAAGCCGGTGCCGCAGGCCAGCGCTTCGAAATCGTTGATGATGTCTAGGCGATCCAGGTTCAGGCGCGTCCGCAATTCGGAGATCCGGACCGGCCAGCGCAGATTTTCCGCAACCAGTTCGTCGCCGCGCAGGTAGCCGGCCACCGCCAGTGCACAGCGCGCGATGCCGCGGTGATGGTTCGCATGCCGCGCAAGAAAATCTTCCAGAATCTCGGCGAGTCCGGGCCACTTCGCGCATTCGTACGTTTGGCACGCGAGCAAATCGACCGGTGGAACGCGCTTCGGTCGAGCGTTCAACAACCCGACGCGGGCGTGCGTTCCGCCGACGTCGGCTGCGAGCACAACCGCTGCTTCGATGGCATCGTTTTTCATCGCTGCTTGAGGCCGGGACATTCCGGGAATTCCATCATGGGCGGTGGCGCCATCCATCGTGTTTTACCCATAAATTGTATATCCATATACGAAAATTGCCATAATGACCGCCGGACGATGAGCTGGCGAAACGAAATGGGTGACGACAAGCATGATGCAGACGCGCCGTCGTCTGCGCGTGACGCTGATTGCGGATGGCGGGCGGGCCTGCGGCGGCGGGATTTCCTGCGCCTGAGCGTGCTCGCGCCGCTGGCCGCGTTCGCCGCGCGGCTCGATGCGGCATCGCCGGCGCCTGACAGGCGTCCCGTACGCTTGCCGGATAGCCGCGCGCACCGCTTCGAACTTTCGGCGCGGCAATTCCTGCTGGATGGCGAGCCGTTCACGATCCGCAGCGGCGAGATGCACCCGATCCGGATTCCGCGCGGCTACTGGCGACATCGCGTTCGGATGGCGAAGGCGATGGGCCTGAATACCATTTCGTTGTACCTGATGTGGAACGCGCTGGAATCCGAGCCTGGCGTTTTCGACCTCAGTACCGGCCGGCGCGATTTCGCGCGCTTCATCCGCATTTGCGCCGAGGAGGGCATGTGGGTGTATCTGCGGCCGGGCCCGTACATTTGCGGCGAATGGGATTTCGGCGGGCTGCCGCCTTATCTGCTGCGTCATCCGCACATCCACGTGCGTGGCAAGGACGATTCGGATTACATGGCGGCGGTGCACCGCTACATCGAGGCGATCGCGTCCGTCGTGCGGCCGTTGATGGCGGTCAATGGCGGCCCGATCGTGATGCTGCAGATCGAGAACGAATACGCCTCGTTCGGCCGCGATGTCGCCTATCTCGAAGGGTTGCGTTCGCTGTGGCAGCAAGATGGCATCGACGGGCCGTTCTCGATCTCCGACGGGCTCGACCAGGTACGCAAGGCACACACATACCTCCCCGGCGCGGCGCTCGGGCTCGACGGCGACACCGATTTCACGGCGGCGCAGGACATCGCAGGCGAGATGCCTGTGTGGATGGGCGAAGGTTATCCGGGTTGGCTGACCCACTGGGGCGACAAGGCTTTCGCGCACGGCGATTTCGTGCCGACGTTGCGCAAACTGCTCGACGAAAGCCGCTCGTTCAACCTGTACGTGGTGCACGGAGGCACGAATTTCGGTTTCGGTGCCGGCGCCAATGCGCATGACGACTATTCGCATTTCCAGCCGGTGATCACCAGCTACGACTACGGCGCCCCGATCGACGAGCGCGGCGTCGCGACGCCGGACTATTACACATTCCGCGCGATGCTTGCGGCGCATGCGAAGGGACCACTGCCCGAAGTACCCGCGCCGCCGCCCACCGTCGCTTTCGCGCCGGTCACGCCTGCGGCGTTCGCGTCACTGTGGGACAACCTGCCGCAGGCGAAACGCGTGGGCCGCCCACGGGGCAATGAACTGCTGCTCGGCCAGGATCACGGGATGGTGCTGTACCGTCGCTCGATTCGCGCTGGCGGCGAACTGGAAATCAATGGCGTGCGCGATTACGCGTTGATATTCCGGAACGGCCGTTACGTCGACCATGTGGCGAGAGCAAGACATCCGTCGCTGCATACGAATCCTCGTATTGCGTTGGGTGCGGATGGCGAGGCGTCGATCCTGGACATTCTGGTCGACAGCTTCGGCCACGTCGGCTATGGCCACGCGATGACCGATCGCAAAGGCATCGTTGGCGACGTGCAGCTCGGCGGCGCAGCGCTGCGGAACTGGGATGTATTCGGGCTTCCACTCGACGACGCGTGGCTCGCGAATCTGAAGCCATTGCGCGACCGGCCGGCGCGGTCGTGCGTGTTCTTCAAGGCGATGGTGCAACTGGAGCGGACTGGCGACTGCTATCTCGACATGGTGAACTGGAACAAGGGTTACCTG
>JBOHYO010000013.1:0-4635 GCA_050737935.1 Rhodanobacteraceae bacterium | reverse complement strand
GGTCGTGTCAGGTAAGAGCAAGGGTCGGCCTAGTGAACGAGGCCGCCGGGTGCGGTTTGTACAGTGGTCCGCACCCGTGCAACAAGACCGTTTACGGAAATGCAGTCTGGCAACGTTGAACCCATCGCACTGACACGCAGCACGCAGCACGCAGCACGCAGCAAAGAGGACAACATAATGGCCAGCAACAGCCCGAAAGCTCAAGGCAAGAGCGTCATGCGGCTGGAGTTGACGGGAAGTCTCTTACGGAGATGTTAGGCACGAACTGCCTTGTGCCTGTCGGGCAGGAAGAACAACACGAGTAACCCGAGCAGCCAGAGAAGCCCAAATAACCCAAACCAGCCCGAGTGACCTTTGGCTTTAGCGTACTGCGCACAGCCCCAGATAAAGACGACTGCGCCAGCTATCGCTACTAACGCACCAAGAAGCACCAGACCCTGGCTCGTGGAGTCCATGAGCACCCTGCCAAGGATCTGACCAATAAGGCCGAGCCCAACGCCAATATTCGTTTTTGTCTTGTACTCTGGAAGCATCGCGATTCCCCTTTTCGTGCCTAACGCTTGAGGTAACCGGCTGGCAGCCCGCGTAGCGGGTTGGCAGTGCGGTTGACCGAATTGTTAGCCTTTGCTGACCTTGGTAACAATGTATTGAAGCTCGTAACCCTTGCCAGTGGGCCAGTCATCGCGCGTCAGCTCTTGCTTGTAGCCATTTGTCACCATAGTTTTCGGAGTGCCACTTGAAATCTTTTGCTAACGCAGAAGGGAGGCTGGCTCCGGTCGCGGCTTTTGATACAACACTTGCAAATTTTTTGAGCTGTTCCTTTGCACTAACCTCTTGATCACGGACGTTGACGTTAAGGCTTACGTTTATTTCAACGGCAAGAGTCTGGTTTCCAGACACGTAGTAGGCGAGGTTGTTGGCTAATGGATAGCCTGATCCGAGCGTCTTATAGGACGTGGCACAGCCATAAGTTTCATCGGTGCTGTCGAGGCGGTGGTATGGCCGCACCGCAACCCCAAAGCCTGCTCCTACGAAGCCGCATGCCATATTTGGTGCCCAACCAGCCTCAACGGGCGTTGCCGCCGTACTTGCGCTTGTTGCCACTTCGTGTGTGACTGGTGCAGAGCTCTGCGCTTGTGGTGCGTCTGCCGAAGGCGTGGTTCCATTTTGCGGCGAACATGCCACGAGTAGCATGAGTAGCATTACAGCACTAAGGTTTCGCATGACTCGCCCCTGAAGGCTAACGCTTGAGGTAACCGGCGCAAACCGCGTAGCGGGTTTGCGGCCGGTTGACCGAATGGTTAGGCGTCAATCTCGCCCGAATCCTCGCGCCACCAAAATGCGGACCGCTACAGGCTTGATTATTGAAGCTCAAAACGTGCCCCCGTCTATTACGCGATCTTTAAGGCTTGCCTCAAACAACTTGACGAAGTGGTCCTTGTCTAGAGGTTCGTCGGGCAAGCTTTCGATGAGTGGGCGCGCCCATTGTGGTGCTTTCACTGACGATCGCCGATAGTAAATCACGGTGACGAGCCATGTGACTAATGATCCGGCAACGAAATACAGGAAAGCTTCCATAGGTCCCCAATTGACGCCTAACGCTTGAATTTAGCGGCGCGCGCAGCGCGTCCGCTGGAATGAATAGTTGGGCGACAGCCCCGCAATCTCGCCGCCTGTTTGGAAGATACCGCTGTGGCCGTGGTGCTACAAGTACGAAGGCCATTGCGGCCTGCGCGCGAAATGCGAACCGTCCGCGACAGCCCGACGGCTGCGATACACCGCGCGCATTGAATGCCTGGCGACGCGACAAGCGTCACACGCTGCCTACCGGCCAAAACCGAAACGCGCGCGCTGGTTGCGAAAACCTGGCTGACGCCGACCCGCTACCACGCAGGCCAAGCCCGACACCCACCGAAACCGAACCGCCGTGCCACAAAGCGCGAACAAAACGGTTGCAACGAACCCACCTGAAAAGTGAAAACAGCTGACACCCAACGCCAAGTAGACCTCAGAAGTGAGGTGTAGCACCGATGCTGAAACCGGGCCGGCGTGATGTCAAGCTGCGGGATTCCCTTGCGGAACAAGTGCATGTGTAGCATGGCTGGCAATGATGCTGCCGAATCGCGTGGTTGCATATCGCGTTACATGCGGTGCTAATTTTTATCACCCCGGAAATGGGCGATAACCAAGGGGCGAAACGCCGGATTTACAGCAATCGGCTGAAAATTCGCACCATGGCAAGGTACTCGCCGGCGATGGTGCCGAGGTTGGTGAGCAGGAACACCAGGAGGGTGCGGGCGATACGGTTGCGCCACCAGCCGGTGACGTGCAGCAGGTCGTGGCGCAGCGACTGGAAGTCGGCGACACGCGGCTTGCGCAGCCACGCTTCGACCATGCCCGAGAACACGCCAGAGGAAAGTCCGGGCGGGCGCAGCGGCTTCAACGGGCCCATGATCGCCGCGGTGAGCACCGACAACGGATGGCCGCCTGCAAGCGCGGCGCCCAGCGCGCTCAACAGGCCGGTGTAGATCACCCAGTCGCGCAGCGCGTGCCAGCCCATCGTGGCGTTGCGGTAGAACAGGAATGCGATCGCGGCGAAGATCGCCAGCATCACGCAGATGGCGAAATATTTCGGCCATTTCGGCGCCGGCAGCTTGGCGGCAAGCGGTTCGATAATCGAGCGCGGCGGCTCCTGCTGGATGCCGAGTTCGCGGTCCACGCCCTTGAGGTGTCCCGCCCCGATCACCACAAGCACGCGTTTTGCGGCCGGCTTCATGGATGATTCTTCGCGCAGCCGTGCGGCCATGAAGCGGTCGCGCTCGCCGATCAATGCTTCGTACAGTGGCTTGGATTCGCGCGCGAACTCGCCGAACGCACTTTCCAGGATGTCGCCCTGCTTGAGCTTTTCGATGTCGGCTTCGTCGATTTCCTCGCGCGAGAACACGCTGGCGATGAGCCCGCCGAGGATACCCATGCGGTCGCGAAAGGGCACTCCGCGGTAGGCATGATTGAGGGTGATGCCGATCTCGCGATCGACCAGCCACAGCGGCAGGCCGCGCGCCTCGGCGGCGGCCATCGCCGCCTTCATCTCGGCGCCGGGCTCGATGCCGTACTGCTCGGCAATGCGCTGCTGGAACGACGACAACGCCAGCGAGGCGAACACCATGCCCGCCTTGCCGGTGCGGATCACCTGGAAGAGGTCCATGTTCGCGAGCGCCTCGGGGTCGCGAATACCTCGCGCGCGCGATTCACAGAGTTCGATGGCGATGGCATCGAACGGCTCGCGGTCGACCAGCGCCTTCACCGCATCCACCGATGCGCGCGAAACATGCGCCGTGCCGAGCAGCACGAACTCCACGCCGTCGCGCGTGATGCGCGCGATCGGTTGGTCGTGCAGCGGATCAGCGTGCGGTGAGTCGGTCTGCGAATTCGCGGTGAGATCGTTCATTTCGTTTCCGTTCGTCCCCGGGTTAAAGCCTTCCGGGGCAGGCTCTGGGCGTAGCCCGCCAGGGCCGAAGTCGAAGGATGGTGCGTTTCGATTCCGCTCGCTGCGCGAGCGCAGCCTGTTCTGAGTCTATCGAAGGGCTCAACGCGAACGGAAATATTGTCGAGCTCGTGCCTGAGGCAGCCGGATCAATCCCTGAAGCGTTTCAGGAGGTCGCCGTATGCATCGATCCGGCGATCGCGCAGGAACGGCCAGATGCGGCGCACATTTTCGCTGCGGGCCATGTCGATCTCGGCGATCAGCAATTCGCGGTCTTCGCTGCCCGCCTGCGCAAGGATTTCGCCCTGCGGACCGGCGACGAAGCTGGAACCCCAGAATTGCGCGCCGCGTCCACCGTCCGGCGAGGGTTCAAAGCCGACGCGGTTGCAGGCCGCGAGTGGCACGCCGTTGGCGACGGCATGGCCGCGCTGCACGGTGATCCAGGCTTCGCGCTGACGATCCTTTTCGTCCTGCGGATCAGCGGGATCCCAGCCGATCGCGGTCGGGTACAGCAGGATCTCCGCGCCGGCCAGCGCCATCAGCCGCGCGGCTTCGGGGTACCACTGGTCCCAGCACACCAGGACGCCGAGTTTGCCGATCGACGTGGCGATCGGATGGAAACCGAGATCACCCGGCGTGAAGTAGAACTTCTCGTAGTACGCCGGATCGTCGGGAATGTGCATCTTGCGGTAGATGCCGGCGATCTTTTCCGAGCGGTCGAACACCACGGCGGTGTTGTGATACAGGCCCGCCGCGCGCCGTTCGAACAGCGAGGCGACGACGACCAATTCCAGCTCCGCGGCGAGCTCGCCGATCCGTTCGGTGGATGGACCGGGGATGGTTTCCGCGCGATCGAATTCCGCCACCGATTCGTGCTGGCAGAAGTACGGGCCATTGTGGAGTTCCTGCAGCAGCACCAATTGCACGCCGGCTTTCGCCGCCTCGCGCAAGCCGGACTCGATGGCGTCGAGATTGGCGTTGACGCTGCCGCGATCGCGTTCCTGCAACAGTGCGACTTTGAGAGTTCGGTTTGTCATGAGCGACAGTGTACGGGGTGCTGAGCTGTCGTAGGAGCGCGCCTGCGCGCGATCGCGATTGGTCGCCGTCAGGCCGGCTCCTACGACAAAGTGCCCGCAGGAACTTGCATGGTC
>JBOHYO010000012.1:0-9492 GCA_050737935.1 Rhodanobacteraceae bacterium | reverse complement strand
CAAAATCCAAAGCGCTGCGTCCCGCGTACCGATGAACAAAGCAGCGATCATGGATGATCGAAAAAATCTTGATCGCAAAAAATCAATGCGCTATGTCACCGTGCGCGAGCTGGGTGTCATCGACCACGGGCGGCACCGTGAAGCTGTGGTGCGGCGCCGGCGAGGGCAGCGTCCACTCCAGCCCGTGCGCGTGCTCCCAGACCCGCGCGTCGGCCTTGGCCTTGGAGAAGAACACGCAGTGGATCACCACGCCCACGAAGATCAACTGGGTCGCGCCGAACCAGAAGCCCCCGATCGAGGACACCATGTTCCAGTCGGTGAACGCAACGTTGTAGTCCGGAATGCGGCGCGGCATGCCGGCCAACCCCAGGAAGTGCTGCGGGAAGAACAGCACGTTCACGGAGATCGCGCTGGACCAGAAATGCAGCTTCGACCAGAAGCCGGAATACATGTGGCCCGACCACTTCGGCAGCCAGTAGTACACCGCGCCGATGATCGAGAACAGCGCACCGCCGACCAGCACGTAGTGGAAGTGCGAGACGATGAAGTAAGTCTGGTTGTACTGGAAGTCGGCGGGCACCAGCGCCATCATCACGCCGGAAAATCCGCCGATCGAAAACAGCACGATGAAGGCGATCGCCCACAGCATCGGTACCTCGAAGCTGAGCGAACCCTTCCACATCGTGGTCACCCAGTTGAAGATCTTCACGCCGGTCGGCACCGCGATCAGCATCGTCGAATACATGAAGAACACTTCGCTGCCGAGCGGCATCCCCACCGTGAACATGTGGTGCGACCACACGATGAAGGACAGGAACGCGATGCAGGCGATCGCATACACCATCGCCTTGTAGCCGAACAGCGGCTTTCGGGCGAAGGTCGGCACGATCTCGGAGATGATCCCGAATGCGGGCAGGATCATGATGTAGACCTCGGGGTGCCCGAAGAACCAGAACACGTGCTGGTACATGATCGGGTCGCCGCCACCGGCGGCATTGAAGAAGTTGGTGCCGAAGAAGCGGTCGAACAGCATCATGGTGACGGCGCCGGCCAGCACCGGCATCACGGCGATCACCAGGAACGAGGTGATCAGCCACGACCAGCAGAACATCGGCATCTTCAGGAGATCGAGCCCCGGCGCGCGCAGGTTGAGGATCGTCGCGATGATGTTGATCGAGCCGAGGATCGAGGAAATCCCCATCAGGTGGATCGCGAAGATCATGAACGCGATCGAGTCGCCGCCCTGCAACACCAGCGGCGGATACATCGTCCAGCCGGCGGCCGGCGCACCGCCCGGCATGAAGAACGTGGAAAGCAGCAGGACGAACGCGAACGGCAGGATCCAGAACGACAGGTTGTTGAGGCGCGGCAACGCCATGTCGGGCGCGCCGATCTGCATCGGGATCATCCAGTTCGCGAGGCCGACGAACGAGGGCATGATCACGCCGAAGATCATCACCAGCCCGTGCATCGAGGTCAGCTCGTTGAAGAAGTACGGCTGCATCAACTGCAGTCCGGGCTCGAACAACTCGGCACGGATCAGCATCGCGAAACTGCCGCCCACGAACAACATCAGGAACGAGAACGACAGGTACAGCGTTCCGATGTCCTTGTGGTTGGTGGACATGAACCAGCGCTCGAAGAAGCCCTGGTGGTGTTCCCCGTAGTGTGCCGCCTGCGCCGTGCTCGACATGATGCGAATCCTCTGGAATGCCTGCTGCTGCTCTGATCTTTGCTGCCGGTATCAACCCTTGGCGGGTACCGGTTTCGGCGGCGCCGCATCGGCGGTGCGCGACGCCTTGTCGAGCGCCGTGGCGTTCTGCTGCGCCGCGAGCCACGCGTTGAACTGGTTGCGCGGCAACACCTTTACGACCACCGGCATCGCGCTGTGGTCCTGGCCGCACAGCACGTAGCACTGGCCACGGTAGATGCCGGGTTTGTCGACCTTGGCCCACGCGTCGTTCATGATCCCCGGGATCGCATCGCGCTTGGCCGCGAAATCGGGCACCCACCAGCCGTGGATCACGTCGCCACCGGTGATCAGGAAACGCACCTTGACGCCGGCGGGGATCACCAGCGGGTGGGTCACGTCGAGCAGGTAGTCATGGAAGCCGTCGGGCGCGACGACGCTGTTCGGGTCGATGCCCGAATCGAGCTGGCGGGCCTTGTTGCTGTCCCACGCCAGTCGCGAGTAGATCGTCGGCACCTTGGTGACCGGCTTGCCGTCGTAGCTGACGTAGTCGTAACGCCACAGCCATTGATAGCCGGTGACCTTGACGGTCATCTGCGAATCGCTGGCATCGTACAACTGGCGGGTGACGATGGTCGCCGGCGTCGCCAGGCCGATCAGGATCAGCACCGGGATCAGCGTCCACGCGAGCTCCAGCTTGGTGTTGTGGCTCCAGGTCGCCGCCACCGCACCTTTCGATTTGCGGAACCGGAACATTGCCGTGAACATGACGCCGAACACGATGATGCCGAGGGCCACGCACACCCAGAAGGCGGCCATGTGCAGGTCCCAGGTACTTTGCGAAACCGGCGTCACGCCCTTGTCGAGGTTCAATTGCCACCGGCGCGGGTTCGCGGCAGCGGCCGTCGACAGCAGCAGTCCCGCGAAGGAGAGCGTGGCCCCCTGGATTCGCCGCTTGCAATTGCTGGAACTCATTGTCATCGCACACCCGGCTCGCTTGGAATCTGAGTTGTTGGTTCGTTTCATCGTTTTCGCCGCTCGCCCCTTTCGATCAAGGGGGGCTGCCGAGCCGTTGCCATCGCGTGCAACCACGAAGTGGCCGGTGGAAGCACGACCTCGCTGTTTTCCGATCCGCAACGACCGTCTCGTCGGAGCTTCCTCAACCATTACGCCAGCCACTGTGGCCGGACAGCAAATTTCCCAGCCACCGCGACAATTGCATCCGTTCGTCGTCCCCGAGGCACTGACCCACTTCCTGCGCGCGCCCGTGTGCGGTCAGCACCACATGCCGGTGGCCGTCACCGCGTTCCAGCACCTGCACCCGTGTCCACGCCGCGGGAAACGTGCTTGCGGCACGACCTCTCGATGGCGTGTGCTCGATACGGACCTGGTCCGTGTCGAGCGTGATGCGTTCCCTGCGATCCCCGCTTCGCCACACCCTCCAGAATGCGATCGCCACCACCGGGATCACGATCAACGTGAACAATGGCGCGAACACGTCGCCCCCCCACGCTGCCACCGCCGCGACCAGTAGAGCCGCGACGCTCAACTCCCACACCACCCGTCGGACCTGGCTGCGACTGAGCGCCCTGTTCGGCGCCAACAGCAGCGTCACCTGCCCGGTCCCAGCAACTCCCGGAAGACGTGTGATCATGGACATTCGCGGTACCGCAGTCAGGGAATCATAAGGCCGCCAGCCGGACACGGCAAGAATAGGCGCCTCCGCGTCCATGACCTGTGTCGTGCATCATTGGCTGCGCCGGCGACGCGACGTACAATGGGCGGCCGCGTTGCGCGGGCACAAGTCGCCCCCGGATGACCGAAATCCTTTCCCCCGAATTGCCCGCTCCTCCGGGCCCGGCGCGCGCGCGCATCACCGCGGCATGGTTGCGCGACGAAACCGAAGCCGTCAGCGAATTGCTGCATCTGGCGGAACTGCCCGCCGACGAGCGCGCAATCGTGGAGAGTCACGCCGCCGCGCTGGTCACGCGCGTGCGCGCCAAGCAGGACCAGCGCAGTGCGATCGCAGCCTTCATGCAGCAGTACGACCTCTCGAGCAGCGAAGGCGTGCTGCTGATGTGCATCGCGGAAGCGCTGCTGCGGATCCCCGACAGCGATACCGCCGACCGGCTGATCCGCGACAAGCTCGGCGAAGCCGACTGGAAGAAACACGTCGGCACCAGCAAATCGGTGTTCGTCAACGCGTCCACCTGGGGGCTGATGCTCACGGGCCACCTCGTCACCCTGCCCGACGCCACGCGCCGCGATTACCAGGCCGCGCTGCGCCGGCTGCTGAACCGGGCCGGCGAGCCGCTGGTGCGCCTCGCGGTGCGCCAGGCGATGCGGATCATGGGCCAGCAGTTCATCATGGGCCACACCATCAAGGCGGCGCTCGCGCGTGCGCAGCGCAACGAAAACGCCGCCTATCGCTATTCCTTCGACATGCTGGGCGAGGCGGCGCTGACCGCGCCCGACGCCGAGCGTTACCTGCGCGCCTACCGCGACGCCATCGAAACGCTCGGCAACCATCCCAAGGCCGGCGACGTGCTGGCGGCGCCATCGGTCTCGGTCAAGCTGTCGGCGCTGCACCCGCGCTACGAAGTGGCCGACCGCGCGCGCATCCATGAGGAACTCACGCCGCGCGTGCTGGAACTGGCCCGGCTTGCAATGGCGCGCGGCATCGCGCTCACCATCGACGCCGAGGAAGCCGCGCGCCTGGAATTGTCGCTGGACGTGGTCCACGCTGTGTTCACGGACCCGTCGCTCGCGGGATGGAACGGCTTCGGCCTCGCGGTGCAGGCCTACCAGAAGCGCGCGCCGTTCGTGATCGACTGGCTGGCCGAGACCGCGCGCGCCGCCGGACGTCGCTGGTGCGTGCGGCTGGTCAAGGGCGCCTACTGGGATGCGGAAATCAAGCTGGGCCAGGAGCAAGGGCTGGCCGGGTATCCGGTATACACGCGCAAGCCCAACACGGACGTGTCCTACCTCGCCTGCGCGCGCCGCATGTTCGAGGCCGGCAGCGGGCTCATCTACCCGCAATTCGCGACCCACAACGCGCACACGATCGCCGCGATCCACCACATGGCGCGCGGTCGTCCGTTCGAATACCAGCGCCTGCATGGCATGGGCAAGGAGTTGTACGATGAAGTGATCGGCAAGGGTCACCTCGACGTGCCCTGCCGCGTGTATGCACCGGTCGGCAGCCATCGCGACCTGTTGCCGTACCTGGTGCGCCGGCTGCTGGAGAACGGCGCCAACACCAGCTTCATCAACCATGTGGTCGACGAGTTCCTGCCCATGGAGAAGCTGGTGGGCGATCCGTGCGAAGTGGTGCGCGGATACGCCTCCAAACCGCACCCGCGCATCCCGCTTCCCATCAACATCTACGCGGGCCTGAGGAAGAATTCCATGGGAGTGAACCTGTCCAGCGACAACGAGCTCGCGGCACTCGCCGAAGCGGCCAACCGGCATCCGGGGCCGTGGCGCGCGGCACCGCTGGCGCCCGGGGCCGAGCCATCCGGCGACACCGTCACGATCACGAATCCGGCCGACCGGCGCATCGAGATCGGCAGCTGGCAGGGTGCCGACAGCGCGACCGTGGACAAGGCGCTCGCGAACGCCGTCGCCGCGCAGCCGGCCTGGGACCGGCTGCCCGCCGCGAGCCGCGCAGCCATCCTCGAGTACGCCGCAGACCAGTTGGAGGCGCGCCGCGGCGAATTCGTCTCGATGTGCGTTCGCGAAGCCGGCAAGACCATCTCGGCGTCCGTCTCCGAGGTGCGCGAGGCCGCGGACTTCCTGCGTTACTACGCGACCATGGCGCGGCGCTTGTTCGGGCAGCCGGAAGCATTGCCGGGACCGACCGGCGAGACCAACGAACTGTCCCTGCACGGTCGCGGCGTGTTCGTGTGCATCAGCCCCTGGAACTTCCCGCTGGCGATCTTCACGGGCCAGGTCAGCGCGGCCCTGGTGTCCGGCAACGCGGTGATCGCCAAGCCGGCCGAGCAGACAACACTGATTGCCCACGCGATGGTGAAGCTGCTGCACGAAGCGGGCGTTCCCACCGAGGTGTTGCAATTCATTCCCGGCGACGGCGCCACCGTCGGTCCCGCGCTCACGAGCGACAACCGGGTGGCCGGCGTGGCCTTCACCGGCTCGACCGAGACGGCGCGCGCCATCAACCGCGCACTCGCCGAACGCGACGCACCGATCGCCGCGCTGGTCGCCGAGACCGGCGGCCAGAATGCGATGATCGCCGATTCCTCGGCGCTCCCCGAACAACTGGTCAAGGACCTCGTCAGTTCCGCCTTCGATTCGGCCGGCCAGCGCTGCTCGGCGAGCCGCGTGCTGTACGTGCAGGACGTGGTGGCCGACAAGGTCATCGGGATGCTCGCCGGCGCGATGGACGAACTCACCGTCGGCGATCCGGCGCTGCTGTCGACCGACGTCGGCCCGGTGATCGACGACGATGCGCTGAAGATGCTGCAATCGCATGCCGCGCGGATGGACAAGCAGGCCAAGCTGATCCGCGAAGTGAAGCTGCCGGAGGCATGCGCGCACGGCACCTTCTTTGCCCCGCGCGCCTACGAAATTCCTTCGCTTGCGGTGCTCGAGCGCGAAGTGTTCGGCCCGGTGCTGCACGTGGTGCGCTTCAAGGGCGGCGAACTCGACAAGGTGATCGAGCAGATCAACGCGACCGGCTACGGCCTCACCCTCGGAATCCACACCCGCATCGACGAAACCGTGGAATACATCCAGGCGCGCGTGCGCGTCGGCAACTGCTACGTCAACCGCAACCAGATCGGCGCGGTGGTCGGCGTGCAACCGTTCGGTGGCGAAAACCTGTCGGGCACCGGCCCCAAGGCTGGCGGTCCGCATTACCTGCTTCGCTTCGCGACCGAGCGCACGTTCACCGTCAACACTACGGCCGCGGGCGGCAACGCAAGCCTGCTTACATTGCAGGATTGAGGCCACGGCGGGGCGCGCAACACTTTTTCTTTACGTCTGCGTCGCCATTCGTTCAGATCCATTCGAAAATTTAACGCGAAACCTGCCTGGGTCTGAATCGCTGTTCGGCACACGCTTGCACGCGCGCCGCATCCCTCGTTACGGTGAAATCGCGGTGTCTGCCAGAGCCGCTCGTAATTCCACTGACGAGGACAACGCAATGATTGGACGATCCAACCACCGGGGCATCGCGACGGCTGTGGCGCTGGGGATCGCCATGTTGGCACCCGCAGCATTCGCCCAAACCCAACCCGCCACGCAGCAGCAGGCCCCACCTCCGGGCGCCGCGGCTGCGTCCCAGCCCGACACCGGGCCGACTCCCAACGACACGGAGTTGAAGCATTTCGCGGATGCCGTGGTGCAGGTGCAAGGCATCCGGCAGTCCCTGCAACCCCAACTCGCGACCGCGAAGACCGCGGATGCGCGCACGCAACTGAAAGCGACAGCCGAAAAGAAAATGGAGAGCGCCGTCCAGAGCAATCAGTTGTCGCTCGATCGCTACGTGCAGATTGCCAAGCTGGTGCAAACGGACAGTCAAATCCGCGCCCGGGTCCAGCAACTGATGCCTCCGCAGCAGCCGTCGAAGTCGTAATGCGACAAGGGGCGCCGCCCGACATGCGTCGGCGGTGCCCCACGAAGTTTTCCCTCTCCCCCTCCCTCCGGCCGAGTGTGGCCGGCAGCGACGGGTGAGGGTCCGCGCTCGCAGGGTTCCGGCACGAAGGCGCTTTGGCGTGCGCAGTCACACCGACCGCGTCGCCACCACCGGCGGTACGTTGGAGGCGCGAAGCGCAGGTCCCAGCACCGCAAGCTGGCCCAGAATCCACAGCACGACTGCGCTGGCCGGCAGGTAATACCAAGGCATTCGATCGAGCTGGTAGTGCTGCATCAGATAGAGGTTGGCGCCGTATGCCAGGATCATCCCGATGACGACGCCTGCGGTGCTCAACAGGAAGTTCTCTGCCTGGAAGTAATGTGCTATCTGCGCTCGTCTCGCGCCGAGCGCGCGCCGAATGCCGATCTGCCTTCGCCGCTGGCCTACCCAGAAACTGGTCAGTCCGACGATGCTGAAGGCGGTCACTGCCAGCATCACCAGACAAACCTGCACCAGCATCCACACCATGCTGCGAGTTCCGGCGAAGTACTTGTCGCGGATGTCGGTGAAGGTCTTGGCCTTGATCACCGCGGTGGGCGACAGCGCCTCGAGTTTCTGCACCGCTTCCCCCATCACGCGCCCACGATCCTGCGGTGCAGTGCGCACGATGTAATCGTCCAACCCCTCGGTCGGACTCACCGGAAAAAATGCGGAGTAACTGAAGCTGCCCGAGCTCCTGCTCATTGGTTGGGGCAGCAGCACGTTCGCGACAATGCCCACGACGGTGTACGCGTTGGTCTTGCTCATCCAGAGCCGTTTTCCGAGCGCCTCTTGTCCCGGCCACAGACGTTCCGCGAGGCTTTTGGTCAAAATCACGGCGTCCCCGGTGGGAACGTAGCTTTGGAGCCTGCTGTCGGTGTATTCCTCGCCGCTGAAGAACCGCCCTTCCAGCAGATGCAGCCCCAAGGCTTCCGGGCCGCCCCGGGTAAATATGTAGGTTCCCGCGACTGGAATGTCTGTTCGCTTCAAATCATCCAGCGAAGGCACAACACCATCCACCCACATGTTGCCTTTGAGCAGCGGCACCATGTTGAATGCCGCCGCGGCGGTGACGCCTGGGATGTCACGCAGGGCGGCGAGATCGCGCGGAATGTCGGCCTTGGCAAACTTCGGATCGGTACCCTGCACGTTGATGTCCACGACGCCGTGCTGGTCGATCGCGTTCGGCAGACGCATCTGGGCCACGCGCTGCCCGATCATGAATACGGCGTTGCACAACACCACGCATGCAAGCGCGGTTTCCAGAACGACCAGCATGGCCGGAATCTTGTGTTTGCGTAGTGCGCTGAGGATGGGCCGGATTTCCATAATTATGCCTCTCTTTCATAATCGTCCGTCGTAGGAGCGGTCCATGGCCGCGAGCAGTCTCTCGCAACGCGTCGGTCGCGGCCGTGGGCCGCTCCTACACGCTTTTGAGTTGCGGCGCCGGAGCGACCATGCAGGCGCGCCAGGCCGGGAGTACGCCCGCGACCATGCTCGCGATCAGAGCGACCACGAATGTCGCAAAGAACATCGACAGGTCGAGGTGTGCGAGATGAGCGTATTGCGTGGGCTCATGCCTGATCTCCCAAAGCCCGACTTCCGCGAAGAGGAGACCCAAGACTCCGCCCGCGAGGCCAACCATTCCGGACTCCACGATGAATTGGGCGAAGATCGCCGCGCGGCTCGCACCCAGCGCGCGCCGTGTGCCAATTTCGTGTGAGCGGCCCAAGCACTTCGCCAGCAGCAATCCTACCGTACCGACGACGCAGATCAGCAAGAACCCGAACGCGAGGTACGCTTGCAGGCGCGCATCGTTCGGAACGACGTGCCGCAGCGCCAGAAAGGCCATCACGTCAGGCAGCCACGTGGCGGGGCGATGGAAACGTCCGAGCGCAATCTGCTGCTGGACGTAATTGGTGAGGAACGTTTTGTACGCCTTGGCATCCGACGCATTGGCCAGTTCCACCCACAGGCTGACCCACGCGCAGGGCTGGGTTTCCAGATGCTTGGTGTCGGCGGCAGCGGACCAGCACAATATGTTCTGTGGCTCCATCCCGTCGGCCCGCGCGGATTGCAGCGGCAGGAATACCGCGTCGCCGTTGCCATAACTGCGGCCGCCCAAACCCACCGAGTAGAAGTTGGGCTGCGGCGCCCAGTGTCGAAG
>JBOHYO010000011.1:0-11123 GCA_050737935.1 Rhodanobacteraceae bacterium | reverse complement strand
GCGCAGTGCATTGACCTGTTCGGGTTTGAGCTCCGGTGCCGCGTCGATGAGGGCCGGCAGGCGTTGATCGCCGGCGACGCGGCCGAACCGGCGTTCGGACTGGCTCACGTACCAAACGCCGGCACCGGACACCAGCGTGCCCGTGCCTTCCGCGCCGGCTCGCAACGCCAACCGCTGGTTGCCGTCGGGCAGGCCGTGCCAGATCAGGTGTGGTTCCAGCTCCGGACCACGTTCAAGCGGTGTGTCGCCCTTGCGGTAGTATGCCGGATAGTGCGACAGCAACGTATCCAGCGCCTGTTCCTGCCAGTCCTGTTCGATGCGGATCCAGCCGCGTAACGCGTCAAAACGGAACCTTTCCTGCAGCAACAGCCTCAGCGCAGCCTCGACATCCCTTGGCCAACCGTTCGCCGGCGAGGGTGTCAGCTTACCTTGATAGTCGATTCCCACCGGCTTTGGATCGACCAGCTTGGCGGGTTTGTTCCTGCCCGGCCGCAGCCACGCCGGGTTTGCGTTCAAGCGGCCTCGTTCGTCGGCGCGCAACAGGATGCCGAACTGGCGCTCCGCGTCGGTCTGGTTTGGCGGTTCGGCCACGGGCGCGAGGGTTCCGAGCCAGAGCGCCCAGCGGTCCGGCGCCCCGGCGTTGGGTGCTCTGACTTTCGGGGCCGGTGCCTGGGAAAGCCCGGGTAACCCGAGTGCCTGAAACCAGGCGGGCCTGCGCCGCGCCGGGGAGGTCTGCCGCGGCGCCGCACCGGAGCCGGACTGCGCAGCCGCCACCATCATCGCTGCCGCGTGCTTGCAGTCGGTACCGACGGGACAACTGCAGTGGGTTTCGAGCGCCAGGAAGCGGTCATACGACTCGATCACGACCCGGCAGTCATACACTGCGCCACCGCTGCCACTGACCTCGCCGGTCAGCACCCAATTGCAATCCTCGTCTTGCTCCAGATCCAGCGACAGCACCTTGTGGCGATGCGCGTAGCTCACACCACGGCTGAGCGTGCGCTCGCTGAAATTCGAGCGCCACTCGAATTGCGACAGCAAAGGTTGCAGTTGGACAGGATCCACGTTTCGGCAGCACGCGTTGCGAACGAGCTTTGTATTTTCGCATGCCTGTGCACGAGGGCAGGGTGCGCCCACGCGCCCTGTGCGTTTTCTCTTGCATCGCCCGGGAAGCCCGGAGGTATCTCGTTCGAGTGCTCGCCGAGGTGCGTGCAGAACTTCGCTGCTCAAACCTCGATCAACGCGGCAGCGCCGCGATCGCCGCGATGCGCGTGCGGCGCATGGCATCACCGATGGCGGTGCCCTGCAAACCCTGCTCGACGAATGGCTGTGCGGTCACCGCGCGCGCGGCATCGCGCGCGGCACGCAGGAACTCGGCCTGCGGATACGCGTCGTTTTCGTGGTGCAGCCGGCCGCGCTTGTCGGCCATGCAGGCGATCAGGAATGGGTCCAGGCGGTCAGGGCGCCGGAATACGTCGAAGGCTTCCAGCAACTTCAAGACTGTCGCGGGCTTCAGCTCAAGCGCGCGGTGCGACTCGAGGTGGTGGCGGCAGGTCAGCGCGGCGAGTTCGGCGTATTCGGCCGGGACCCGGAGCCGCTCGCACAGCGCGCGCAGCGGCGCGAGGCCGCGGTGTTCGTGGCCGATGTGCTTCGGCAATTCGGCCTCCGGCGTCCGCGCCTTGCCGAGGTCGTGGGTGAGCGCACAGAAACCGGCAAGGTCATTTCCGGGTGCGAGCCGCGCTGCCTCATCGAGCACCAGCTCGAGGTGCGTGCCGCAATCGACTTCCGGATGATGCTGCGGCGGTTGTGGCACGCCGTACAGGGCATCGATTTCCGGAAACACCACGATGAGCGCACCGCAGGCCCGCAATGCGCGCAGGAACGCCGAGGGCTCGGGCTCGGTGAGCGCCTTGCGGGTTTCCGCCCAGACCCGTTCGGGCACCAGGTGCGCGGCCTCGCCGTCCGCGACCATCGCGCGCATCAACACGAGGGTCTCGTCGGCGATCCGGAAACCGAGCGGCGCATAGCGCGCATGGAAACGCGCGACGCGCAGAATCCGCACCGGGTCCTCGGCGAACGCCGGTGACACGTGCCGCAATACGCGTTCTCGCAGGTCGCGCGCGCCGTCGTAGGGATC
The DNA here is from genome assembly GCA_050737935.1 of Rhodanobacteraceae bacterium. Taxonomy (GTDB): domain Bacteria; phylum Pseudomonadota; class Gammaproteobacteria; order Xanthomonadales; family Rhodanobacteraceae; genus 66-474. Next base: position 8,986 of record JBOHYO010000011.1, on the reverse strand, counting down.
GACCAGCGCGCCGGCCTCGTCGCGGGCCATCGCATTGATCGTGAGATCGCGACGGGCGAGGTCCTCCTCCAGCGTCACGTCGGGCGCGGCGTGGAATGCAAAGCCGTGGTAGCCCGGCCCGGTCTTGCGCTCGGTCCGTGCGAGCGCGTATTCCTCGCCGGTGTCGGGGTGCAGGAACACCGGGAAATCCTTGCCGACGGGTTTGTAGCCTTGCGCCAGCATGTCTTCCGGGGATGCGCCGACCACCACGAAGTCGCGATCACCGTGCGGGCGGCCGAGCATCGCGTCGCGCACCGCGCCGCCGACCAGGAAAACGCGGTGGCCGGCGTCCCGCATCCGTCAGGTTTCCTGGGTGGCGCGCCGCACGTCGAACCGGTACGCGCGCGCGTACTCGCCGAGCACCGTGGGCAGCATCGCCGCGAATCGTCGCGGCGGGATGCCGAGTTCGCCGAAGCCGTCGCGCGTGCCTATCGAATCGACGCCCAGCGAATGGAAGTTGTCGAGCGAGAACGGCTTGCCGGGGATCATTTCCGCCATCGCGGCCTGCAATTTGCCAAGCGAAGGGGACAAGGGGATCACCGGCCGGCGCATTCCGGCAGCATCGCGGATCATCCGCACGATCCGGACCAGCTCCAGGGTGTCCGGTCCGTACAGCTCATAGATCCGGCCGATCGTGCCGCAGTCGGCGAGACAGCGCACGAAGGCTTCGGCGACATCGCCCACGAATGCCGGCGCGATCTTCGCGTGCGGTTGCGCCAGCGGCAACACAGGCGAAAGCTTCAGCAGCTTCAGGAAGCGAAACGCCAATCCGTCACCCTGCCCATAGACCAGGCTGGGCCGGTAGATCGTCCACTCCATGCCGGAATTGCGCACCTGCGCTTCGGCCTCCCCGCGCGTCTTCAGGTACTTCGACGCACGATCGCCCGCGTTCAGCGAACTCATCTGGTGGATGCGCCGCACGCCGGCGTGCCGGCAGGCCGCGATCAGCGTCGCGGTAAGATCCACGTGCGCGTGGGTGAAGGTTGCCTTGCCGGTTTCGTTGAGGATTCCCACCAGGTTGATGACCGCATCGTGCCCCACGAGGTACTTCTCGAGCACCGTGCGATCGTAGACGTCGGCGCTGAACGAGCGCACGTTCGGCAGTACGTTGATGGCCCGCCCCTTTTCACGATTGCGGCTCAAGACCGTGATGCTGCAACCCGAGGGCGCAAGCGCCGCGAGCAGGTTGCGGCCGATGAAACCGGTGCCGCCGAGCACGAGGTAACGCGGGAGATTCATGGCGATGCACTCCTTGCAGGTGCCGGGGAAGCAGGTGCGACGATCGACGCGGCCGGCGCCGCGGGTGCCGATGCGTGGCAAACGACCGGCTTGCGCGGTGGATCGACCGCCGGGTCGTAAGGCGTGCCGATCGCGGGAAGGCGCGAAGAAACCGGTACCGGCTCTCCATGGAGCCGCCAGCCATAGATTGTCGCGAACGACATCACGCGGGTGACGTAGTCGCGCGTTTCGTTGAACGGAATCGTGAGGATGAAGACTTCGGGGTCGAGGTTGCCGCGCGCATCGACCCAGCGCTGGGCGTTGCCCGGGCCCGCGTTGTAGGCGGCGGATGCCAACCAGGGACTGCCATTGAAACGCAGCGCGAGCTTGGCGAGATACTGCGTCCCCAGCGGGATGTTGATGGCCGGGTCGTACAGGCTGGATGGGCCGGGATAGGGCAGGCCGCTGCGGCGCGACACCAGCTCGGCGGTGCCCGGCAACAATTGCATCAGCCCCCGCGCGTCGGCGCCCGAGCGCGCGTCCGGCTGCCACGCGGTTTCGGCGCGGATGATCGCGAATGCCCAGGCCGGGTTGATGCCGGCGGCGCTCGCGGCGTCAAGCACGCGATCCTCGTCCGCCAGCGGAAAGCGCAGCGCGTAGTACTGCACGTCTCCGGACTTGCCGAAGGCGAAGATCGCCGGGTCGTACCAACCCATTCTCGAAGCCAGCGCCGCGGCTTGGCGTTGCTCCGCCGTCGGCAAGTCGGGGAACGCGCGGTTCCATTCGCGGCGCGCGGGCCGATACATCCCGAGCGCGAAGAATTCGAAGGCGCGCGCGAAGCCGGGCATTGCCTCGATCTTCGCATCGGCGACCGCATCGGCGGGTATGGTTTCCGGGCAGATCGTGTAGGGCAACCCGGCGCGGTCGGCGGCGAGGAATCCGTAGAAGGTCGCCTGTTGCGCGAGCGCCGCATAGTCGTCCCGCGCGGTGTCGGCTTGCCCGAGCTTCTGTGCCACGCGTGCCCGCCAGTAGCGCCATTCGTCATGCTTCAACTCTTCGGGCGTCAGCGCGTTCACCGCGGCCTGGGCGGCCTTCCAGTCGCCTTGCGCGACCGCCGCCCGTACCCGCCATTCGCGTGTCGCGTCGGTTTGCGCGGCCGCAGGCAGCGCCGCGAGGCGCGTGAGCGGATCAGGGCCGAAGTCGACGGCGTTGTACAAGGCGAGAGCCGCAAGCACGCGGTTGCGTTGCCCTTGGTCGAACGTGAATCGCTTCGACAGCGATTGCCAATCGTCGATGGCCAGCGCGCTGTCGCGCCGTGCGAGGCGGACCAATGCACGGACCACCGCCTCACGGTCACGTGGCGTGTCGGCAAACGACGCGGCCTTCTTCAGCAAGCCCGTCGGCGACGAGAGCGCCTCGGCAACACGCTTTGCGGCACGGGCATCATCGCCCGTCAGCCACGCCGCGGACTGGGTGATGGTCGAGGACCTTCCGGCATCGGCCGCGCGTTCGATGCGGTCCCACACGCGCTGCGGGCTCAGCAGGCCCTGCGTAAACGCCGCATCCAGCACCGGTTGGCACGCCGACGGCAGGCTGGTTTGCTGCCATAGCTCCGAGAGGTCGCGATCGAAGTCGAGCGGCTTGGCTTGCGCGATTCGCGCCTGCAATGCATCGCAGGTCAGTGTATCGCCCAGGCCCGGCCGGTAGAAATGCTGGAAGCCGGTCCAGTCCTTCTGTTTTGCCAGCCAGCGCAGTTCGGTCTCGCGCAGGTCGTCGGCCGGGATCAAGCCCGCATGGCGTTGCAGGTAGGCATCGATCTCGGCCGGCGTGGCGGTCTTGATGTTTTGCTGAAGCGCAGCCGATTCGAGATACGGATACAACGGATAACTTTCGAGGCCTTTCGCCAGAGGCCGCCAGTCGCCTCCTTTCTGCGCGGCCGCATACGCGGCGCGGAATGCATCGCGCTGCTGCTGAAGGCTGGGCGGAACGGTGGTCTGCGCTGAGGTCGTTTCTGCAAGCCCGGCTGCCGTGAAGGTGCCGATGGCGACCACGACGGCGGTGCGCATGCAGGCGCGCCAGCGCGCGCGCGTGCGGGTCAGGATTCTCATCCCACCGATTCTAGAGGATGCAGGGCGTGCACCGTCCGCCGCGCGCGATCATCAGCCCGTGGCATTGATTTGGAATGGCGGCGGGCAATGCCCGCCCTACGTCGCTGGTGCGTCTCATTCGGAGCGGCTGTTGTGGAAAGTCAGGCCATGGATGGCCGTTCTGGTGCTGGCGGACCCTGGGGCGTTCCGTTCGCCTGCTCGTTCGATGATGCAGCGATCACGGACGATCGCAAAAGCTAGGCCGCCGCTTTCCACGCGGCGTTCGGCACCCGGATCTCCGCCGCGAGGGACAGGTGATCGGAGAAAGCCGCCGGCAGCGTCCACATCCGCTCGACCGCGAGGTGCGAGGTCACCAGGATGTGATCGATCGCCCGCTGCGGCCGCCAGCTCGGGAAGGTCGGCTGCGGGTCGGCCGGTGGCACCAGGGACGTGTGCGCGAACAGGGTATTCAATTCCGGACAGTCCGGCGCGCAGTTCAGGTCGCCCATCAGCAAGGCGTTGGGGCGATCATGCAACAGCTCGGCGATGAAATCGATCTGGCGCAGCCGCGACTGCACGCCGAGCGAAAGATGGGCAATCGCGACCGTCAGCGCATCGGAACCCTCGCCGTAGCGAGCCAGTAGCACTCCACGTCCGCCGAGGCGGCCCGGCAGCGGATAGTCCAGCACCTCAGTCGGCGCGGCGCGGCTGATCAGCCCGTTGGCCGTGTAGGAGACGTTCGAGAACTTGCGGTTGGGCTGGTGGCTCCAGTACGGAAGCCCCGAGGTTTCCGCGAGGTAACGGGTCTGGTTGAGGAAACCTGAGCGGATGCTGCCGGCATCGGCCTCCTGCAGCCCCACCACGTCGAATTTGGCGATCGACTGCGCCAGCCGGTCGAGGTTGCCGAGCTTGTACTTGCCGGGCAGCACGGCGCCCCAGCTACGCGTGAAGTATTCGTGGTAACGCTTCACGCTCGCGCCGGCGAGGATGTTGCAGCTCAGGATGCGCAGGACATTGTCGACTGGCGCGGCAGCGGGCTCGGCATTCATGACTTGATCAGACTAACACCACGAGATGTGGCGCCGCGTGCGCGGGAACACAAGTGAGCGCCGGGGCGGTGCCGCTCAGGGTTGCCCGGCGCGGCGCACCATCCACAGGCCGACTTGCTGCAACTGCGCATAGCTGTGGATGTCGGCGCTGCGCATCAGCGCGACGAACGGCGCATCTTTCGCATCGCTCGCGCGCCGCCCGACGACCAGCGTCGGCGTGGCATCGATGCCCCAGGAAATTTCGATCTTCTGGTCGGCGGCCATCTGCTGGGTTGTTTCGGCATTGGTGGCGGCGGCGATGAATTTCTGTGGATCCACGCCGTGGCGGCCGTACCACGTGGCCAAGTCCTGCAAGGAATTGAGCGGATAGTGTTCGAGCATCGCCTGGAACATCTTGTCGTGCGTCTGCTCGAGCACACCCAACTGGCGCGCCGCATAGAACGCCTGCGCAAAGGGCATCCACGCCGGGCTGAACACCGCCGGCATGTAGCGCACCTCGACGCCTTTCGGCAACTGGGTGCGCAGCTTGTCCATGTACGCCGCGAATTCCGCGCAGTGCGGGCAGCCGTAGGAGAACACTTCGACCACCTCGACCGGGCCGGTGGGCGCGGCCTGCCCCTCGGGCAATGTCAGGGTGACGTACTGGTCGCCTTCGGTGAAATGGGTCGAAGTCGCCGGTGCGGGCGCGGGTGCTGCCGTGGCTACGCTCGCCGCGGTGGATGCGGTCGCCGGAGGGCTGCCGGCGGTACTACCGTCCTGCGCCGAACAGGCCGCGGTGAGCAGCAACCCGCAAAGCAGCAGCCCGGCGCCGATCAGACCGTACGCGCGCCTCACCTCACTGCCCCTTTTTCGCGGCGAGTTCCTTGTTGACCAGGTACAGCGTCAGGTCCACGAGATTCTGCGCGCCGTTGGCCGACACCGAATCGGCCCGCCACTTGCCGTCCACCACGATGGTCGGCGTGCTGCTGACGCCCCAGGCAACGATCTGCTGGTCGGCGCGCTTCATTTCCAGATTGACCGAGAACGAATTCGCAGCGGCGGCGAACTCATCCGGCTTGGCACCGTACTTGGCGTAGAACTTGGCTATGTCCTCGATCGTGGGCATGTTGGCCTTCGACTTGGGCCGCTGGGTGGTCATGTCATACGTGGCCAGCGGGCCATTCGGACCCCAGATCGCCTTGAACATCGCGTCGTGGGACTGCTTGTTGTCGACCCCGAGCGCCTTGGCGGTGAAGTAGGCGCGTTGGAACACCGGCCAATCCTCGGTCGGGATGAACGCCGCCGGCACGAACTCCAACACTGCCCCCTGGGGCAGTTCGGCTTCGAGTTTGTCGATGTAGGACTGGAAGGCGTTGCAGGCCGGGCAGGCGAACGAGAACACCTCGGTCACCACCACCTTGCCGGGCTGGTTGGTGGGTTGCGGGTTCGGGATCTCGAAATAGTTCTTGCCTTCGACCCACTGCTGCGGAGCGGACTGCGCGAATGCGAAGGTGGCCACGGCGGCGAGCGACAGAAAAGCGGCAATGCGTTTGATCATGATCGGATTCCTGGCGTATTCATGGAGTCTGCAACAGCGCGCCTGAATCGACCGCGCCGAACCCCGCCGGGTTCAATCGATGGGCGAGGGAGCGGCCGACGATTCCGGTGGCGGCGAGGCGTGCAGCCCCTCGACATAGCTCGATACCGCCGAAATGTCCTGCTCGGTCAGGCGCCGGGCGATGGTCGGCATGATCGTCGCGTGCGCGTCGGAACCCCAGCTGCCGCCATCGTGCCATGCCTGCAACTGTTGCTGCACGTAGTCGGCGTGCTGACCCCCGATGTTCGGGACCCGCCAGCCCGGATTGCCCGCCCCGTCGGGACCGTGGCAGCCCATGCAGGAAGGGATGCCGCGGCTGGCGTCGCCTTCGCGGTACAGTTCCCCGCCGTCCTTTGCGAGCTTTTCGTCGGCCACGCCCGGCAGGCGCTTCTGCTGGGAGAAGTACGCGCCGAGGTCGTGCATGTCCTGGGGTGACAGCGACGCCGCCATGCCCTGCATGATCGCGTTCTGTCGCACGCCGCTCTTGAAGCGCATCAACTGGGTGACGATGTACTGCTCGCCCTGGCCTGCGAGCTTCGGATACTGCGGGTCCGTGGAATTGCCGTCCATCCCGTGGCAGGCGCCGCACGCCGCGGCCTTGGGCTGACCTGCCTTGGGGTCACCCGGCTGGGTTTCCACGGCCGCGAGCTTGGTGAATTCCTTTTCGGCCGCACTCGCGCCGCTGGCTGGCGCGGCCGCGCTGGCGCTGCTCGCAGGTGCTGCGGAGGACGCCGTCGCGGGCTCGGCCGCGGCCTGGTTTGCGGGCGGCGCGGACCGTACCGCGAACGGCGCGGCGGCGACGAGCACGACAATGAGGGCAAGCGAACGCCGGAAACCCATACAATCCTCTCTTTCCCGCAAAGGCATGGACGCTGGCGCCGTGCACCAGCGTGAACCGCCGGATTATCACTGCGCCAGCAGACAGGGTCAAACATGCAACACTCCGACAATCCCTTGTGCGGCGCCGCTTTCGTGCTGGCCGCGCACAGGCCCGACCAATTACCGGCGGACGACGGCATTGAAATCGCCTTCGCCGGTCGCTCGAACGCCGGCAAGTCCAGCGCCATCAATGCGATGACCGGTCAGGGGGGGCTGGCGCGCACCAGCAAGACGCCCGGCCGTACCCAGCAGCTCGTGGTGTTCGCGCTGCCCGATGGGCGGCGGCTGGTGGATCTGCCCGGTTACGGCTATGCCAAGGTTCCCGCCGCGTTGCGCGAACATTGGCGGCACGCGATCGACGCATACCTGCGAGGGCGGCAATCGCTTCGCGGGCTGGTGCTGGTCGCCGACATTCGCCACGCGCCCACCGCCTTCGATCGTCAGATGCTGGCGTTCTGCGCGTCGGTCGAAATGCCGTGCCTCGTGCTGCTCAGCAAGTCGGACAAGCTTTCGCGAGCGCAACTGCGCAAACGGCAGCGCGAAGTCGAACAGGAGATCGCGAAGGAAGGTTGGCGGGCCGTCACGATTCCGCTGTCGGCGACCGCAGGCAGCGGCGTTGCCGAGGCACGCGCGGCGGTGGCGGCGTTGCTGGCGGCGCATGAGAAAGGCCAAAAGCCGTTGGACACGGATCAATGCGGATGACGCACAAGCTGTTCCTGGCGTCTTGCTCTATCCGCTTCGATCCGTTTTGATTCGTGTCAAAAGCTTCTTCTGCCCATCCGTGGCTCTTGCGGATCGCCCACCGCCGCCCCATCTTTCCGCCGTTGCCGCCCTGAAGGTTCGTGCATGTCCGGTCCCAGCCACGTTGCGGAACAACCGATCGAGCGGCACGCGCAACTCGCGGAATACCTGGCCAAAGGCGGCCGTCCCGCGGAGCAGTGGAAGATCGGGACCGAACACGAGAAGTTCGTGTTCCGCACCGATGACCTGAAGCCGCCGCCGTACGCTGGCGAGCGCGGAATCGGCGCGCTGCTGCGGGGCATCGCGGGCTGCGGCTGGGAGCCGGTCGAGGAAGATGGCAACCTGATCGCGCTTGCGCGTGGCGCGGCCTCGGTGACACTGGAGCCCGCCGGGCAACTGGAGCTCTCGGGCGCGCCACTCGAAACGATCCACCAGACCTGCAACGAGGTCCAGGAACACCTGCACTGCGTGCGCGGCGCTTCCGAGCCCCTCGGCCTCGGAATCCTCGGCATGGGGTTCCAGCCGAAGTGGAAGCGCGAGGAGATGCCGTGGATGCCCAAGGCGCGCTACCGGATCATGCAGCGCTACATGCCCAAGGTCGGTTCGCTTGGCCTCGACATGATGACCCGCACCTGCACCGTGCAGGTCAACCTCGACTTCGCCAACGAAGCGGACATGGTCAAGAAGTTCCGGGTGTCGCTGGCCTTGCAGCCGGTCGCGACCGCGTTGTTCGCGGACTCGCCATTCACCGAAGGAAAGCCCAACGGGTACCTGAGCTACCGCTCGCACATCTGGACCGACACCGACGCCGGCCGTACCGGCATGCTCGACTTCGTGTTCGAGGACGGCTTCGGCTTCGAGCGTTATGTCGATTACCTGCTGGACGTGCCGATGTATTTCGTGCACCGCCAAGGCAAGTACGTCGATTGCGCGGGGCAATCCTTCCGCGATTTCCTTGCGGGCAGGTTGCCCGCGCTGCCGGGAGAGAAACCCACCCTGCGCGACTGGTCCGACCACATGACCACCGCATTTCCGGAAGTGCGGCTCAAGCAATATCTGGAGATGCGTGGCGCCGACGGCGGTCCCTGGAACCGGCTGTGCGCGCTGCCGGCGTTCTGGGTCGGCTTGTTGTTCGACGAAACCGCGCTGGACGCGGCGTGGGATCTGGTGAAGGATTTTTCCCTCGCCGAGCGCAATGTGCTGCGTGACGGCTTGCCGAAACATGCGTTGAAGTTGCCGTTCCGCGGCGAAACGGTGCGCGAACTCGCGCTGCGTGCGCTGGAAATCTCCGGACACGGCCTCAAGCGCCGCGCCAGGCTCAACCGCAACCGAGCGGACGAGACGATCTTCCTCGAACCGCTGATCGAATTCGCCGAGGCCAACCAGACACCCGCCGA
>JBOHYO010000010.1:0-4494 GCA_050737935.1 Rhodanobacteraceae bacterium | reverse complement strand
GGCATGTATCGATCTCCTTCCCCCTTCCGAAGGAAGGGCGGAGCGAAGCGAACGCGCGCGGAGCGCAAGCGGGGGGCCTTGGGCGTCCAGCGACATCCCCCCGCCGCCGCGCAGCGACCCCCTTCGTTCCGAAGGGGGTGGCATTTCCGGGGTCACGGCGTATTGCGTCGCTTCGTTCCAGGCAGGCAGGTTTCGCTCTGCGCGGGGCCAGTCGGTTCGTTACACGATCATTTCGGCAGCGAGAACGCGCCGCGCGGTACCACCGCCATGGTCAGGCGCGATATGCAGACGAGTTGGTCGGCATTGTCGACGATGCGGATTTCCCACACCTGCGTGCTGCGGCCGATGTGAATCGGTCGCGCCGTGCCGGTGACGGCGCCTTGGCGGACAGCGCGCAGGTGGTTGGCGTTGATGTCGAGGCCGACCGCGGCGTGATCGTCATCGCAGCACAGCATCGCCGCGGTGCTGCCGAGCGTTTCGGCAAGCGCCACCGAAGCGCCCCCGTGCAGGAGGCCATAGGGTTGGCGGGTGCGATCGTCCACCGGCATCGTGCCGGTGAGGTGGTCGTCGCCGATTTCGGTGATGCGGATGTCGATCGCCTGCATCAGGGTGCGCCGGCTCCATGCGTTGACGGTGGCGAGGTCGACTTGCTGTTTCCATATGCGCATGGCGGTCACACGAGTAGGATGCGTTTGCGCATTGTCGCCGATGGACATGGGCGTGGCGAGCTGCGGTGCGCGCGGACCATGCCGCGTGCACGGGCGCCCGGACCGCAGATGATCTGGATGAAGGTTGCGCGAGGAGGCGCCGACGGGTCGTGCGCGACGCCGAGCGACATCAGCGTTTCTAACGCGTCGCGCCCGGTGGGTCGCCCGGCAGCCGCGGCATGCCGTGTTCGTCGCGTTCCTCGGGGGTGAACGCGGCGGTATCGATGCCGCCCTCGTGCGGGCCGGGCGCGATCTCGCGACCTTGTGCGCAATGCCACGCATTGGCATAGCAGCGGGTTGCATCGGCCGCTTCGCCGGTGGCCGACTGCACCTCGCCCAGTGCGGCCCACCCGGCGGCGGTCGGCTTGGCCGTCAGCGCACGCACCAGGTATTCGCGCGCCGCGCGCGGATCGGCGGCACGCATCGACAATACGCCGAGCGTTCGCAGCAGGGTGTCGTCGTCGGGATGCCCGTCGAGCCAGCGGCTGGCGTTGTGCAGGCGGACGCCGGCTTCTGCGGGTGGCGTTGCGTTGCCGTAGGCGGCGACCAGTTCCGGATTCCATTCGCGCTTCAGGGCTTCCTCGATGGCAACCAGTGCCTCGTGCGCAACGCCGAGCTCATACGCGCGGCTCGCGTAGGCTTCCAGGACCGCCGGGATCTGGCGCTGCGGCCGGATGGCGCGCTTCCACAAATCCTGCAGGGCCGCGGCGTCCGGCGCCAGCCGCAACGACTGGCCCAGCACGTCGGCCACGAGTTCGGTATGGCGCTGGGCGCCGAGCATGTCGGATTTGCGCAGCGGCTCCAGTGCCGCACGCGCCTTGTCCGGCTGGTGGGTCGCGAGGGCGGCCAGCGCGTATTCGTACCAGCCGGCCGGCGGCAGCTTGCCGGCTTCGGCGCCCGGCGCCAGCAGTTGCATGGCTTCGTCGGCGCGAGCGCTTTCGCGCAGGACGCGCGCGCGCAGGATGCGCGCGGCTTCCGGTGCATGCTGGGCGGCCTCGTCGAGCGATTCCAGCGCGCGGGTGGTGTCGCCGTGGCGGTGTGCGGCTTCCGCGGCAGCCAGCAGCGCCGGGGAGCGCAAACTGGAATACTGCGCGGCGCGCTGCAGGGTGCGATTGGCCTCGACGTTGCGGCCCTCGGTCATTGCCACCAGTCCGTCGCGGAGACGCTCCTGGCTGATCCGGCGGTGCCGGCGCGACAACGCTCCGAAAGGCCAGCGCAGCAGCCACCAGACGATTCCGATCGCGATCCATGCGGCGATCAGGATCGCCACCGCGCCGACCACCGTGGCCTCGATGCGCCAGCCCCGGAAACGGACCAGGACGTAGCCTGGATCCGAGGCCAGCCACACGAACAGTGCCGCGAGCAGCACGATGATGATCAGCGCGAAGACGAGCCAGCGTTTGCCCTTCATGGCCGAGTGACTCCCGTGCTCGTGGCGGACGCGGGCGCGCCAAGCGGCGCCTGGCTGGCGCGCAGGCTCTGCAGTTGCGCGAGCGCGGCGCCGAGCCGGGGCGCGGTGCCGCTGCCGCGCCGTGACAGCATGTCGGCGATATCGGCACGAGCCTGCTTCACGCCCGCATCGTTCGCATCGAACTGCGCCGCGAGCGTCGCATCGGCGCGTTGCAATGCGGCGCGGTAGCTGTCCTCATCGAACGCAAGCAGCGCTTCCTGCGCCTGCGCGAGATCCAATGCCAGAGTCTGCCGCGCGAAGCCTGTGTCTGCGGGCGGTGCGACGCTGCCGTGATCACGGGTGATCCTGACGACCCCGTTGAACGAGTGCGCAACCCGAGACCAGAATCCGGGCTTGGAAGATGCTGCGCTCGCGGGTGCGGGCGTCGCGAGCGGCCACGATGCGACACCGCCGCGGAGCCTGGAGAGGGTGTCGAGGGAAGCCTGTCGTGCAGGCGGCGCGGCCGCGGCCAAGTCGTTGCGCTCGGTCGTCGCGCTGGCGCGCACCGGTGCGTATGCCGGGTTCTGCACCTGGGCGAGGACTTCGATCGCTTGCGAATAGGCTTTCAACGCGCCACTGGCGTCGTGGAACAATTCGTAGCGCTGCTGACCGGTGCGCAGCAGCATCTCGGCGTCGTTGAGCAGCAGCGTGTCCCGGCCCGACTGCTGTTGCCCGCTGAGGTTCGACAATGCCGTTTCGAGATTGGACGCGCGGCTCTCGAGTCCGCGCTGGGCAGCGCGCAGGTCGTCCAGCCTCTGCTCCAGCGTCACCGTTCGCTGGTTACCGGCCTCGGACCGCTGGTTGCTTGCGGCCAACTGGGTTCGCAAATCAGCCAGCGCGGCAGCATCCTGATTGCGGGCCGCATCGGCCGCCTCGAGCGAGCGTTGCTGGTGCCAGGTGTTCCACGCGGCGAGTCCCAGCGCGACGATCGCGATCACCGCGGCGATGCCGGCCAGGCCAACGGCGCGTCCGCGCGGCTTGCGCGGCGGGGTGGCCGGGGCGTCGTCGTCGGGAGCGTCGATCATGCGCGCATGCTAGCAGGATAGCCTTGGGGCACCGTAGGGCGGACAGTACCCGCGGAGTGGTCGCCGGGTCGCCGGGACCGTGTCCGTGCGAGGCGTGGGCTTTGCTGGCGGCGGGCAGTGTCTGCCCTACGCGTACGCGGCGCTGGCGGCAATTGCGGCGAGCATGTCATCGGCGCGCGCCGATGACGCGCGCAGCTCGCGGGCGAATCCGGCCTCGCGTGCCGCGGCCGCGAGGCGCACGCTGCTGACGATCGCAGTTCCCGCGAGCAGTGCGCGACGGGCGTCATCGGGCAGTGCGGCGAGGATGTTGCCGAGGGCCTCGCTGCTCGACAGCAGGACGTACAGCGGTCGCTGCGGCTTGCCACCCAGCAGCGCCCTTGCGTGGCGACGGTCGAGTCGCGCGGGCTGTCGCCGGTAGACGTGTGCGTGCAAAACCTCGGCGCCGCGGGCGGCGAGTTCGCGTGCCAGGAGGCCGCGTCCGCCAGCGGCCCCGACGATCCCGATGTGCCGGCCTCGCACATTCTTCAGGACCGGGAGTGCCAGCATGCCTTCGCTGTCTTCGCGTGAAGGCGCCTGCACTTCGGCGAGTCCCGTGCGTTGCAAGGCGCGCTGCGTGCCGGCGCCTGGCGCCAGCACCGGTGCGCGGGTGCGCAGCGGCGCCAATTGCCGGGCGAATCGCACCGCCGCCGTGCTGGTGAAGATCACCACGTCGCAGTCCAGCGCCGGTCGCAGTGCGTCGCGCGCGGCGTCCGGGTCGGCGGCGGCGTGCAGGCTCGAGCCGGGCAGGATGACCGGCTCGCCGCCGAGCTCGCGCACCCTGCGCGCGAGCGGCGCACCGGTTCCTGCCGGACGCGTGATCACGATGCGGATGCCGGCGAGCGGATGGGAACTGGCCATGGGGCGATGATAGGTCAGCGGTTGAGCGCCCTGGAAAAACTCTGATTTTGCTCGTCATACCGGCGCAGGCCGGGAGGCAGGATGCCGTAGCGAACATCGGCGAAGCCGATGGCCCGGAGGGCAGGCCGCAGGAGCGGCCTGTAATCCAGTAGAGAAAGTAATTGCAGCTATGGCTGCGATACAAATTCAAAACTGGGCCCGGCCTGCGCCGGGGCGACAGTGAAGGAAGTCGATCAGGCGTTCCCTTGTCGCGCGGGCGGGGGCGGCATCAAACTGACTTGATGGATGCGAAAGACAACGCCGCGGCGACGCTCGAAGCCGAAATCCTCGAACGCATCCCGCTGGCGCGGGCGATGCAGCTTGCGCTGACCCGTTACACCGGCAGCGAACTCGAGATGACCGCGCCACTCGCGCC
>JBOHYO010000009.1:0-8365 GCA_050737935.1 Rhodanobacteraceae bacterium | reverse complement strand
GCATCGAGGCGCGCGGCGGCGAATGGTCGGCCGAAGACGAGGAAAGCTTCAAGGCACCGATCCGCGAACAATACGAACGCCAGGGCAGTCCGTACTACTCCAGCGCCCGTCTGTGGGATGACGGCATCATCGATCCGGTCGATACCCGCCGTGTATTGGGCCTCGCGATTTCCGCGTCCATGAATGCGCCGATCGAGCCGCAGCGTTACGGTGTGTTCCGCATGTAATCCGGTGCCGGCTTACGGCGTCGCGTCGGGCGCGTAACGCAGGTTGTCCAGCAACGGCGTCTTCGGGCGCTGGATGTGCAGGAACGCGACACCTGCCGTCGCGTGGCAGGCATTGCAAGACGCAGAAAGCCGATCGAAGGCTTCGCCGAACGCGGCCTTGTCCTTTTTCGCCAGCGCGTCCTGCACGTTGCGGATGGCGGGATTCATCATCGCCGGCATCACATCGGAAAGCTTCTGCGGTTGCAGTTCGGGCGCGTCACCGTTGGTCTCCTCGATGCCACGCAGGGCTTCGCCCAATTCACTCACCATGTAATACGCGAGGTTCCAGTTGCCGGCCTCGCCCGCCCACCACAGCCGATCGTGACGGATCTGCAGTTCCAGCATCTGTTGACCGAGTTCGGGCGCCGGGATCCGCTGCGTGAGTTGGGCGACCTTCGCCTTGAGCGCGGCGATCTCGTTGCTGTCGGAGCCGTCCGCAGGCGCGCGTGCCGCGGCGACCAGGACATATGAGCAGCCCGCGGCGAGGCACACGCCCACCGCCGTGCCGATCAGGAAGCGCCTCATCGACAGACCCTGTCGCCGGCTCATGCGCCGTTCGCGGCCGCGGCCGCGCCATCGGCGGTGCGCTTGGTCGAACGCTTCGCAACCGTGCGTCGCGACACCACGCCCATGCCTGCCGTGAGGATCGCGAACGTCATGGCCCAGAACACCAGTTGGATGCCTGCAGGGCGCGCTTCGTAGCCGGTCAGGATGTGCACCGCCTGCCCCACGATCGAGCCGTTCGTGAGCAGCCACGAGGTATCCCAGATCTGGTTGCCCCAGGCCGGAAGCAGATTGGCCTGGATCAGGAAGCCGGCCGCGCTCGATGCCAGTCCGGCCGCCAGCACCACCAGCATCCAGTTGGTCGCGCTGAAGAAATAGCGGATCGGGATGCGCAGCAATCCGAAATACAGCGCGAATCCGACCGCAATGCCACCCGCCAGTCCGAGCGGCACGCCAGCGAAGAAACCGACCTTGCCCGCGCCGCCGGCCGCCATGCCGTACAGGAACAGCACGATCTCCGAACCCTCGCGCAACACGGCCAGCGCCACCACCGCCAGCAGGATCGTGATGGAACTCGACCCGGCCTTCACCGAATCGGTGACACGGTGCATCTGCTGCACCATTTGCTTGCCATGACTCGACATCCAGGTAACGTGCCAGCCGAGCATCACCACCGCGGCCAGCAGCACCCCGGCGTCGAAAACTTCCTGCCCGATGCCGCCCAGCGAACCTTCGATGAAGCCCATGCACACGGCCACGATGACCGCGCCCGCCACGCCCAATGCGATGCCACCACCGATGAACGATGCGCGCCGCGGGACACCACGCGTCGCCGCCGCCACGATCGTGACGATCAATGCGGCTTCCAGGACCTCACGGAATACAAGTAGCGCTATGCCCAGCATCTGAAGGTTACTCCACGACCAGCACGCCCGTGGTCGCCTGGTGGAAATCGTCGAAAAACTTGTAGGTGCCCTTGCCGAGCGGCCCGATGAACACCGTGATCGTCGAGTTCGGCAATACGATCTTTTCCCGGTTGAAGTCGGTACTCTCGAATTCCGAAGGCATCGGGTTGCGGTTGGTCAACAGCACCTTGAACTTGGTGTTGGCCGGAACCTTCAGCGTCGCCGGCTCGAATTTGTGGTTTTGCAGCACCAGCCGATACTCGGGGGTCGTCTCTGCGACGGCACTCGTCGCGACGACGGCGGCGCACGCAAAAACCATGGTCATTGCCAGCATCAATCTGCGCATCTCACGAATCCCGGTCCACGAGTTCCCATTGACAGGAAATGCTAATCGTTCGCATTTATAAACGCAACCCGGGGCCATTCCATGGCGGCGACGGGACGCACCTCCCCTCGCGCGACGGCCGCGCCATTGGTTGTGGTGGCGCGAAGCGGGGCTCCATCCGGAACCGCTATCCTTCGGGTTTTGGCTCGGACCGAACGATGGTCGACACCATCCTGCTGGGACGCGAAGGGCCGCGTGCGACCCTGACCCTGAACCGTCCGCGAGTCCACAATGCATTCGACGACGTCCTGATCGCCGAGCTGACCGCGTCTCTGGAATCGCTTGCGACGGACGCGGGTGTCCGCGCGCTGGTGGTGACCGGTGCGGGCCCCACGTTTTCCGCCGGAGCCGATCTCAACTGGATGCGCGACATGGCGCGCGCCAGCGAGGAGGAAAACCGCGACGACGCCTTGCGGCTCGCGAAATTACTGCGCGCCCTGCAGTTCTTTCCCAAGCCGACAATCGCACGCGTCAACGGCTCGGCCTACGGCGGCGGCGTGGGACTCATCGCCTGCTGCGACATCGCGATCGGCATGGAAGGCGCGAAATTCGCGCTTTCCGAGGTGAAGCTCGGGCTCGTTCCGGCCACGATCGCACCCTACGTGGTGCAAGCGATCGGCCCGCGCCAGGCGCGCAGGCTGTTCGTCAGCGGCGAGATCTTCGATGCCGCCGAAGCCGCGCGCATTGGCCTCCTGCACCAGTGCGTCACGCCGGACCAGCTCGACGAAGCTGTCGATCGGCAAATCCACTTCCTCGCCAAGGGCGGCCCTGTCGCGCAACACGAAGCCAAGCAACTCGCATTCCGCACCGCCGGCATGACATCGGAATCCGCCGAGCGCATCGACATCGACAACGCCGATCTGATCGCGCGACTGCGCGTGTCACCGGAAGGCCAGGCAGGGCTGGCTGCATTTCTCGAAAAAAACGCGCCCCCATGGATAAAGGAGTGAAGCGATGCTCGACCACATCGGATTTCCGGTCTCCAATTTTCTCAACAGCAAGAAGTTCTACCAGGCGGCGCTGGAGCCGCTCGGCATCGGCATCGTGATGGAAGTGACCGCCGAACAAACGGGCGGCAGCTCGCACGCCGGATTCGGCGACAACGGCAAACCGTACTTCTGGATTGGCGATGGCGAAGGCATCGTGCGTGGCCGCTTCCACGTTGCGTTTGCCGCAAAAACACGCGCCGACGTGGGCGCGTTCCACCAGGCAGCGCTCGCGTCCGGCGGCCGCGACAACGGCAGACCCGGTCTGCGGCCGGACTATCACGAACACTATTACGGCGCGTTCGTGCTGGACCCTGACGGCCACAACATCGAAGCGGTCTGCCACGCGCCCGAATGAGCCGGAGAGCAACCATGCCGAGTCCCGTCATCAACCTCGCCGACCTCGAAGTCCGATCCGAGGCCGAGGATCGCGCGCCGCACGGCGAGGGCGCCGACCGGTACGACATCCGCTGGGCCGAGATCGCCAGCCGGGTCGGCGCACGCAAGCTCGGCTACAACCTGACGGTGGTCGCGCCCGGCAAGCGCAATTGTCCATTTCACAGCCACCGCGCGGAAGAGGAAATGTTCTTCATCCTCGAAGGAGCCGGAGAGCTGCGTTACGGCGACGCGCGTCATCCGTTGCGCGCCGGCGACATCGTCGCCTGCCCCACCGGCGGCCCGGAGACCGCACATCAGATCATCAACACCGGCGACAGCGAAATGCGTTACCTCTCGGTGAGCACGATGGAGCCGATCGAAATCTGCGAGTACCCCGATTCCAGCAAGTTCGGGGTATACGAGGATTTGCCGGATGACGCGGACGGACGGCATGCGCGCTTGCGCCATCTCGCGCGGCTCGAAGACACCCGCGATTACTGGGAGGGCGAATAGTGTTCGAGCGTGTCCTGATCGCCAATCGCGGCGAGATCGCCTGTCGCGTGATCCGCACCTGTCGCCGGCTCGGCATCCATACCATCGCGGTGTACTCGGAGGCCGACAAGGACGCGCAGCACGTGAGGCAGGCCGACGAGGCATGGCCGATCGGCGGCCCGCGTCCGGACGAGTCGTATCTGCGCGGTGACGCCATCATCGCAGTCGCAAAGAAATCCGGAGCGCAGGCGATTCATCCGGGCTATGGATTCCTCTCGGAGAACACCGGGTTTTCGCGCGCGTGCATCGACGCGGGCATCGTGTTCATCGGGCCGGCCCCGGAGAGCATCAAGGCAATGGGCTCGAAGGCCGCCGCCAAGCACCTGATGGCGAAACACGACGTTCCCTTGGTGCCGGGTTACAGCGGCGACAACCAGGACAGCACGTTTCTCGCCGAACAGGCGCACAAAATCGGCTATCCGCTGATCCTCAAGCCCTCGGCCGGCGGCGGCGGCAAGGGCATGCAGATCGTGCACAGCGACGCGGAATTTCCGGATGCCCTGGCCACCGCGCAGCGTGTCGCACAAGCTTCGTTCGGCGACGCCTCGATGCTGCTCGAGCGCTACATCGAGCATCCGCGCCACATCGAATTCCAGGTATTCGGCGACACACAGGGCAACGTGATCCATCTCGACGAGCGCGAGTGTTCCGCGCAACGCCGTTACCAGAAGGTGCTGGAGGAAACGCCGTCGCCTTTCGTCGATACCGAACGTCGCGCCGCGATGGGCGCGGCGGCGATCGCGGCGGCCAAGGCAGTCGACTACGTCGGCGCCGGCACGGTAGAGTTCATCGTCGGCCCCGAAGGCGATTTCCATTTCATGGAAATGAACACGCGCCTGCAGGTCGAGCACCCGGTCACCGAGATGACCCACGGCATCGATCTGGTGGAATGGCAGTTGCGCATCGCGAACGGCGAGCCGCTGCCGCTCACCCAGGAACAAGTGCAATCGCACGGACACGCGTTCGAGGCGCGGTTGTATGCCGAAGACCCCGATCACGGCTTCCTGCCGAGTTCCGGAAAGCTCACCCGGCTGCAACTCCCGGCGCCCTCGCGACACATCCGCCTCGATGGCGGCGTTGTCGAGGGCGACACCGTCACGATCTTCTACGACCCGATGATCGCCAAGCTGATCGTATGGGACGTCGACCGCGCTTCGGCATTGCAACGGATGCGCGAAGCGCTGGCCGACTGCGAAATCATCGGTCCGAAATCGAATGTCGCTTTCCTGGAGAGGCTGGTACGGCATCCGGCCGTGGTCGAGGGCCGGATCGACACGGGGTATCTCGACCGGCATCTCGACGAGTTCATTGCCGGAGACGCGCAGCCCGGAACCGATGCAGTTTTCGCAGCCGCGGTCGCCGCCCTGTTGCACGACGAGCAGCATGTCGAGGCCGACCGCGCCGACCCGCATTCGCCCTGGAGCACCGCCGACGCGTGGCGCATCGGCCGCGCGGGCAAGCGGATCCTCGCCTTGGCCGTGACTGGACATCGTTGCGAGGTCGAAGCCCGCGGCAGCGCCGGCGACTATCAACTGAAGGCCGGCGATGCGCAATGTGAAATCGCCGGTGCGCGTTGGGATGGAGAAACCCTGAGCGGGCGCCTGGACGGCGAGTCCCGGCGCTTCGACGTGCGCGCCGATGCGACACGCGTGCTGCTGCACGATGCCACCGGCATCCGCTGGCGTTTCACGCGCGTCCCCGCCTTCGCCTGGGAAACCAGCGACAGCGCCGCCGGCAATCAGATCGTCGCACCCATGCCGGGTCGCGTCGTATTGGTCAAGGCCAAGGTCGGCGACAAGGTCGAAGCCGGCCAGGAACTGCTGGTGATGGAAGCGATGAAGATGGAGCTTTCCCTGAAGGCTCCGCGCGCCGGCACCATCGAGAGCGTGTCCGCTGCGAAAGACGACTTCGTCGAAGCCGATGCCGTGCTGGTGCACTTCGCCGAGTGAGTTGCCCGGCTCGCGGCTTGACTCCGCCAATCCCGCCACCACCATCCTTTCCATGGACAACCTTCCCACCCACGTCCGCATCGTCGAAGTCGGCGCCCGCGATGGACTGCAGAACGAGAAGACCGTCGTCCCGACCCTGGTCAAGATCGAACTGATCGACCGGCTCTCGGCCTGTGGCCTGCAAACGATCGAGGCGACCAGCTTCGTGAGTCCGAAATGGGTGCCGCAACTCGCCGACGCCGAGGAGGTGTACGCGGGCATCGCGCGCAAGCCGGGCGTGGACTACCCCGCGTTGGTGCCGAACATGCAGGGCTACGACCGCGCGCGCGCGGCCGGCGTCACCAGCATCGCGGTGTTCACCGCCGCCAGCGAGGCTTTCAACCAGAAGAACATCAATGCCTCGATCGACGAGTCGATCGAACGTTTCCGTCCGGTGCTGGAACGCGCGCGCGCCGAAGGCGTGCGGGTGCGCGGCTACGTTTCCACGGTACTCGGCTGCCCGTACCAGGGCGAGGTTCCGGTATCGGACGTGGTGCGTGTGTCCAAACGCCTGTACGACCTCGGCTGCGACGAAATTTCGCTCGGCGACACCATTGGCGTCGGCACGCCCGTAAAGGCGCGAAACATGTTGCACGCGGTGGCCCAGGAAGTCCCGATGAAGGCCTTGGCGGTGCACTTCCACGATACCTACGACCAGGCATTGGCCAACATCCTGGTGTGCCTCGAGGAAGGCGTGCGCGTGATCGACAGCTCGGTGTCCGGCACCGGCGGCTGCCCCTACGCGAAAGGTGCGACCGGCAACGTCGCCAGCGAGGACGTCACCTACATGCTGCAGGGCATGGGTATCGAAACAGGCATCGATCTCGACAAGCTGATCCAGACGGGCGGGTGGCTGGCGAAGCAACTCGGCAAGCCGACCAGCAGCCGGGTTACCCGCGCGCGGATGGGCGAATGAGAGATTGCCGGTACATGGTCGCTCCATCTCTCGCAAGTCGAAACTTTGTAACCTTTTGGCTGTTCCTGGCTTTGCCCCCTCACCCCAACCCTCTCCCCCACGCGATGAAACTGCATGGGGGAGAGGGAGGAAAAATACCGTTCCGCGAAGGCCAGCCTGATGTCCGCTCCTTTCCTGATTCGACCCATCGAGCCGCGCGATGACGCCGCGGTCGCGGCAATCATCCGCGCGGTGATGCCGGAGTTCGGCGCCGGTGGCGAAGGCTTTGCGATCCATGACGCCGAAGTCGATGCAATGTGCGCGACCTACCGGAACCCCCGCAGCACGTATTTCGTGGTCGAGATCGATGGAACGGTCGTGGGTGGCGGCGGCGTGGCGCCATTGGAAAACGGCGAAGCCGACGTTTGCGAATTGCGCAAGATGTATTTCCTGCCGGAAGCCCGCGGCCTCGGGGCCGGCAGCGCAACGATCGCGCGTTGCCTCGAGGCAGCACGGGCATACGGCTTCCAGCGTTGCTACCTCGAGACGCTGACCGGCATGGACGCGGCCCAGGCGCTGTATCGCAAGCATGGCTTCGCGCCCCTCTGCGCCCCCATGGGCAACACCGGCCACCACGGCTGCGATCGCTGGTTCATCCAGGCGCTGTAACAGGAAGCAGCGTCCGTCGCGCGCATGGCGCGCTACTACGAAGCACCGTTGCAGGAGCGCGCCTGCGCGAAGCGCTTGCTCCTTCTTCTGCGCGCGACCTTTCCCGCGAATACACAAACCAGGGCGCCGGCTCGGCCGGCGCCTACATTACAATCGCCGGTTTGATCAATCGGAGCACGCCCATGCAACTCGACCAGGTCAAGGCGATCGTCACCGGCGGCGCGTCGGGACTCGGGTACGCGGTGGCACGACACTTCGTCGGCCACGGCGGCAAGGTCGCACTGTTCGACGTCAACGATGAAAAAGGTCAGGCGGCGGCGGCGGAACTGGGCGGCGCCGCGCGCTTTTTCAAGACCGACGTAACCAGCGAAGACGGCGTCGTCGCCAACGTCGCCACCGCACGCGAGGCGATGGGCGGCTTGAATGTGGTGATGAACTGCGCCGGCATCCTGGGCGCCGGCCGCGTGCTCGGCCGGGAAGGCCCGATGCCGCTGAAGAATTTCGCCACGACAGTGATGGTGAACCTGGTCGGCAGCTTCAACGTCGCCAAGGCCGGCGCCGCGTTGATGCAATCCAGTGATCCCGGCGAAGACGGCGAACGCGGCGTGATCGTCAACACGGCCTCGATCGCGGCCTACGAAGGCCAGATCGGCCAAGCCGCCTATTCCGCGTCCAAGGGTGGCGTGATCGGCATGACCCTGCCGATGGCGCGCGAATTCGCACGGATCGGCGTGCGCGTCATGACCATCGCGCCGGGCGTGTTCCACACTCCGATGGTGGACGGGATGCCCGAGCAGGTCTACCAGTCGCTCTGCGCGCAGGTGCCCTACCCCTCGC
>JBOHYO010000008.1:0-7960 GCA_050737935.1 Rhodanobacteraceae bacterium | reverse complement strand
ATCTTGCATGGTGCTCTCCTTGATGCGGCGCGTGGCGGTCGGTGTCGCTATGGAGGAAAAGGTTCCAATTGGACCGTTCATTATCGCGCAAATGCGCAAGTGCTGCCCTGATGCACCTCAAGAGCTCTGGCGTTCGACGCGCGCGCTGGTTACATTGGGGAGTGTTACGCGGGGTGGTGGGGCGTCATGCGTCGGGAAAGCCGGCGCGCCGTGCCCGTGGCGCTTGCAACTGGAGAACTTCCGCATGAACGAGCTTTCGCGAGTCCTGCGCTGTCCCTGTCGACGAGCACGGGTCGCCGCGTTTTCGCGGGAGACGTGTACGGGCTTGGGGACCATGCCCGGCACGATCCAGCACCGCGCTGGTCGTGCGCGTGGCACGCGCATCCAGGGCGGGCACGGCTGATCATGATTTCACCGATCGATCTGTCCCTCCGCATCTACGAAAAGTGGAAGCGTGACACGCTCTACGAGGGCGACTTCCGGCCCAGCATCAGCATCCTCAAGCTGTCTTTCATCGCGCTGTTCATTGGCGGCGCGGCGGCCCTCATCGCGTGGATCCTGTACCGGCTGATCGGCCTGGTGACGCATCTGGCGTTTGCCGGGGAATGGTCGTTCGTTTTCACCTCGCCGGCTGAATTGCATGCGCCGTGGTGGCTGATCATCCTGGCGCCGGTCGTCGGCGGCCTCATCATCGGCTTCATGGCCCGCTACGGCACCGATCGCATCCGCGGTCACGGTATTCCCGAAGCACTGGAAGCGATCCTCTTCCGCAGGAGCAAGATGATGGCCAAGGTCGCGATCCTGAAGCCGCTGTCGGCGGCGATCGCGATCGGCACCGGCGGTCCATTCGGCGCCGAGGGTCCGATCATCATGACCGGCGGTGCCGTGGGATCGCTGATCGGCCAGGTGTTCTCCCTGACGTCGATCGAGAGGCGCACATTGCTGGTCGCCGGCGCCTGCGCCGGCATGTCTGCGACCTTCGCGACCCCGATCGCCGCAACGCTGGTGGGCGTCGAGATGCTGCTGTTCGAAATGCGGCCGCGCAGCACCATCCCGGTGGCGGTCGCGTGTTTCGTCGCCGCAGCGCTGCGGCCGTTCCTGATCGGACCCGGGCCGCTGTTTCCGATTCCCATCCAGTTTCACCTGGACATCGCGGAACTCGGGATGGCCGCCGTCAGCGGCCTGCTGGCCGGGCTGCTGGCCACGGCGGTGACGTTCCTTGTCTACAAGGTCGAGGACGGCTACCGCAAGCTGCCGATCCACTGGATGTGGTGGCCCGCGATCGGCGCGCTGGTCGTGGGGATCGGCGGCGTCATCGATCCGCAGACGCTCGGCGTCGGCTACGACATCATCTACCAGCTCCTGACCGGCAAGATCGTCGGCACCGCGATCGTGGTCTTCATGATCGTCAAGGCGCTGATCTGGATCGTCTACCTGAGCTCGGGAACCTCCGGGGGTACGCTGGCGCCGCTGCTGGCACTCGGGGCTGGGCTTGGCGGCATCGAGGCGTTGTTCTTTCCCGGCCCCTATCCATTGCTGTGGCCGTTGCTCGGAATGGGCGCGATGCTCGCGGCGGTGATGCGGATGCCGTTCACTTCCATCCTGTTCGCGCTGGAGTTGACCGGCAATTCCAGCATGCTCCCGGCGTTGCTGATTACCTGCACGACGGCCTACGGCGCGAGCGTGTTCCTGATGCGGCGATCCATCCTCACCGAAAAAATCGCCCGCCACGGCCTGAACATCTTTCGCCCGTACACGCTCAATCGCCTCGAATACATGTCCGTGAAGGAAGTGATGACGCGCGACGTGGCGGGCGTTCCGGCGGACATGACAGTGCGGGAGCTGCGTGACCAATATTTCGGAAGCGATCAAAAGCATCGTGCGTATCCGGTGGTGGACGCGGAAGGCACCTTGCTCGGCATCGTCGATCGCGCCCGTTTGCGGGGATGGCTGGAAAGCGACGCGACCGGGGCGGCGCGCCTTTCCGAGCTCATGAGCGGCGATCCGGTGGTCGCCTTTCCCGAGGAAAGCTGCCAGAGCGTGGCCATTCGCATGGCGGTGGAAAAGCGCGACCGCATCCCCGTGGTCAGCCGCGAAGGCCACCGGCTGCTGGGCATCGTGACCCGCTACGACCTGCTCACGCCGTACACCCACACCCACGACGAAGAACTGCTGCGCGAGCGGGTGTTTCGCGGACACGGGCGCACGCCCTGATGCAGCGGCTGGCCGTCGCAGTTTGTAGGTTGGGCTGACCCGGCTCCATCGGGGAAGCCCAACATTCCGTCGTTGGGCTTCCCCCGGATCAAGTCCGGGGTCAACCCAACCTACAAAGACGTGTTTCTGTGTAGGAGCGCGCCATGCGCGCGACCCGGCGAAGGCATTCGCCTGCATGGTCCACCTCCGGGGGAGGGTGCGGCTTCGTTGCCGGCATGCATGGCCTGCCTTGTAGGTTGGGTTGATCCCGGCTTTGCCGGGAGAAGCCCAACGTGGGAAACGGCAACCTTGGGCTTCCCACGGATGAACTCCGGGGTCAGCCCAACCGACAAAGGCGATCAGCCGCGCAACGCGGCCCCGGTGAGCATGCCGCGCGCGATCATCACTTCGCGTTGCGGACGAAACAGCAGGTGCCGGCGCCGACCGCCGAGTTGGTGCCACAGCACGGCCGCGCGGGTAGCGGCGAGGAGCAGCGCGCGCACGCGCTCGGCCTGTGCCGGCTGCTGCAGGTACAGCGGGTTGCCGACCACCGTGATGCGCGGCTTCAGGGATGACAGGTGGGTGCTGTAGATGTCGGCGAGCCGCGCGACGATCGTCGGATGGGTCACCGGGAAATGCTGCAACTGGCGCTGCATGCCCTCCAGCGCTTCGCCGAGGCGCCGGTTGATTTCGGGGTTGCGGGACAGGCTGCGCTCCAGCTTGAGGATGTTGACCAGCATGTGGAACAGGGGCAGGTCGCGATCGTTCCCCTCGATCTGTTCGATCAGGACCCGCAGGCCACGGCGCACCCCTGCGTTCCCACCGAACACCTCGGCCGCGCTGGAGGATTCGAGTTTGAACACGCTGGCGAGGCTGGCTTCCATCGCCTCGCCGTCGCACTCGCCGGTGCGTGCGAGGTCGCGGACCAGGGACACGGCCTGGAACACCCCCGCCAACGCGAGCACCCGGGTCTCCTTCATCGCGTTGCTCCAACGGCAGGCGCATCGGTGGCATCGATGACCGCGCCGCCGAGGCACTCCTCATCGCGATAGAACACTACGGACTGGCCGGGCGCGACGGCACGTTGCCGCTCTTCGAACCGCACGTTGCAGCGATCGCCGTCCACCGTGACACGGCACGGCTGCAGCGGCTGCCGGTAGCGGGTCATGGCCGCGCAGTCGAAGTCGGCCGCCGGTGGCGCGCCGGCGACCCAGTGCGCCCTGGAGGCGGCAATCGAACGCGACTGCAGCCATTCGCTGTCGTGGCCCTGGTCCACGTACACGACGTTGGCCGCGACATCCTTGCCGACCACGTACCAGGCCTCGCCACTGCCGCCCGCGCGTCCGCCGATGTGCAGGCCCGAGCGTTGCCCCGGGGTGTAGAACATCGCGCCGGCGTGTTCGCCGACCACGCCGCCGTCCGGTGTGCGCAGTTCGCCCGGCTGCGCTGGCAGATAGCCCGAAAGGAAGGCCCTGAAGTCCCTCTCGCCGATGAAACAGATGCCGGTGGAGTCCTTTTTCTCGGCCACCGGCAGTCCGGCCTCCTGCGCAAGCCGGCGGACTTCGGCCTTCTGCAGGTCGCCCAGCGGAAACAGCGTCGCTGCGAGCTGGTCCTGGTCCAGTGCGTGCAGGAAATAGGTCTGATCCTTGCCGGCGTCGGCCGCGCGCAGCAGCTTCCATCGGCCGTCCGCGTGGATGGCCCGGGCGTAATGGCCGGTCGCGATCCTGTCCGCGCCGGCGGCGCGGGCAGCGGAGAGGAAACTGCCGAACTTGATCTCGCGATTGCACAGGACATCGGGGTTGGGCGTGCGCCCGGCGCGGTATTCGTCGAGGAAGTGCGCGAACACGCGCTCGCGGTATTCGGCGGCGAAGTTGGCGTCACGGAACGGGATGCCGAGCTTCGCGCACACGGCCAGCGCGTCCTTGCGGTCGGCGTCGGCGTGGCAACCGGGCTCGTTGTTCGAACCGGGATCGTCCTCTTCCCAGTTCAGCATGAACAGCCCCGATACATCCATACCCGCGCGCTTCAGCAGCAGCGCGGCCACCGACGAGTCGACGCCGCCGGACATGCCGACCGTGACGCGCATGCGTCTAGGCTCCGCCGGCCGGCAGCAGCGAGCGCAAGGCCGTCAGCGGCAGGCGCTGGCCGGCCAGCCAATCGTCGACCGTGGTCAGTACCAGTGGGCTTCGCAGGCGCGAGGCTGCGGCGGCGATCTCGCCGTAGCTCATCCACAACGCGCGCGCGATCCCGCGGTCGAGGCTGCGGTCGGGGTGATGCCGCAAAGGATGGCCGGCGAAGGCGAAGCGCACGATGTGATGGCGGTGCACCGGACTGTTCCACTGCTGGACGCCGATGAAGTGGTCCAGTGCAATCTCCCAGCCGGTTTCTTCCAGGGTCTCGCGGTGCGCGGCGGCCTGGAGGGTTTCGCCAGCCTCGAGGTGTCCGGCCGGCTGGTTGAAGCGCAGTTCGCCGTGGATGTCTTCCTCGACCATCAGGAAATCGTCCCCGTCGGCGATCACGCAGGCCACGGTGACGTGTGGGCACCAGATTCCGGTCTGGTCGGGGGCTGCGGCGAATTCGTCCATACGCTCCATGTCGGGTGGCACTGGAAATTGCACCATTTTGCCATTATCTGGTGTGACGTTCTGCCATTCCCTCCGGGCGGGGCCGGCATATACTCGGGCCGGGTGGACCGATCCCGGCGAAAACAGGCCAGCGACTTCTTTTTCGATGACTCCAGGAAAGACCCACGACAACGAAACCGAACGCGAGCAGGGGGTAGTCGTCGAGACCAGCCGTCCCGAGACGGCTCGACCGCCGCTCTACCAGGTGGTGCTGCTCAATGACGATTACACTCCGATGGAATTCGTGGTGGCGGTGCTGGAGACGTTTTTCAACATGGCGCGCGAACGAGCGACCCAGGTGATGCTGCATGTCCACACCCGGGGGAAGGGCGTTTGCGGCGTGTTCAGCCGTGAAGTTGCAGAAAGCAAGGTAACGCAGGTGAACGAATACTCACGCATCCATCAGCACCCATTGCTTTGCACGATGGAAAAGTTGTAACCGCCCCCATATCACGGCAGAGAGATCCCGGAGACTCGAAAGCATGTTCAGCAAGGACCTCGACTTCACCATCGGCCAGTGCTACAAGGAGGCTCGCGAGCAGCGCCACGAATTCATGACCGTGGAGCACCTGCTGCTTGCGCTGCTGGCCAATCCGACCGCCGCGGCGGTCCTGCGTGGCTGCGGCGCCGACCTCGACAAGCTCGCCAAGGACCTGCGTTCCATCATCACGGAAACGGTGCCGGTGCTGCCGAATGGCGACGAGCGCGACACCCAGCCGACGCTCGGCTTTCAGCGTGTGTTGCAACGCGCGGTTTATCATGTCCAGTCCTCCGGACGGAAAGAAGTCACAGGCGCCAACGTGCTGGTGGCGATCTTCGGAGAGAAGGATTCGCATGCCGTGTATTTCCTGCACCAGCAGGAAGTCGAGCGGTTGGACGTGGTCAACTACGTCTCCCACGGCATCGCCAAGATCGGCCACGAATCGGCCGACTCGCCTGCGGCCAGCGAGACGGGCAGCGATGCCGAGCCCGAAGGCAAGGACAAGGACAACGCGCTGGTCGAATACGCGACCAACCTCAATGAACGGGCTCGCCAGGGCCGGATCGATCCGCTGATCGGCCGCGAGGAAGAGATCGAGCGCACCGTGCAGGTGTTGTGCCGGCGGCGCAAGAACAATCCGTTGTATGTCGGCGAGTCCGGCGTCGGCAAGACCGCGCTGGCCGAAGGCCTCGCGCTGCGCATCGTCGAAGGCAGTGTGCCGACCGTGCTCGAGGACGCCACTGTCTGGGCGCTGGACCTCGGCGCGCTGGTTGCGGGTACCAAGTACCGCGGTGATTTCGAGAAGCGCCTGAAAGCCGTGATCGCGCAACTCAAGAAGGATCCCAACTCGATCCTGTTCGTCGACGAGATCCACACCATCATCGGCGCGGGTTCGGCCTCCGGCGGCACCATGGATGCCTCCAACCTCATCAAGCCGGTGCTGGCCTCGGGCGAACTGCGCTGCATCGGCTCGACCACCTTCCAGGAATTCCGCGGCGTGTTCGAAAAGGACCGCGCGCTGGCGCGTCGCTTCCAGAAGATCGACGTGGTCGAACCCTCGGTCGCCGATACGGTGGATATCCTCAGGGGCCTGAAATCGCGCTTCGAGGAACACCACAGCGTCAGCTACACCGACGATGCGCTGAAGGCCGCGGTCGACCTTTCGGTCAAGCACATCCCCGACCGGCTGCTGCCGGACAAGGCGATCGACGTGATCGACGAGGCCGGCGCCCACCAGCGCCTGCTGCCGGAGGACGAACGTACCGGCACGGTCGACGTCACAGAGGTCGAGTACATCGTCGCGCGCATGGCGCGGATCCCGCAGAAGCAGGTCTCCGCGTCCGACCGCGACGTGCTGAGGAATCTCGACCGCAACCTGAAGATGGTGATCTTCGGCCAGGACCAGGCGATCGACACGCTCGCGTCCGCGATCAAGATGGCACGCTCTGGCCTGGGCGATCCCAACAAGCCGATCGGCAATTTCCTGTTTGCCGGCCCCACGGGCGTCGGCAAGACCGAGGTGACGCGGCAGCTCGCGCTGCAACTCGGCATCGAACTGGTGCGCTTCGACATGTCCGAATACATGGAACCGCATTCGGTATCGCGCCTGATCGGCGCACCGCCGGGCTACGTCGGGTTCGACCAAGGCGGTTTGTTGACGGAGTCGGTCGTCAAGCACCCGCACTGCGTGCTGTTGCTGGACGAAATCGAGAAGGCCCATCCGGACCTGTACAACATCCTGCTGCAGATCATGGACCACGGTGTGCTCACCGATACCAATGGTCGCGAAGCGAACTTCCGCAACGTGATCCTGGTGATGACGACCAACGCAGGCGCGCGCCAGGCATCTCGCCGCAGCATCGGCTTCCTCGAACAGTCACATGCCACGGATGCGATGGAAGTCATCCGCCGCACGTTCACACCCGAATTCCGCAACCGCCTCGATGCGGTGGTGCAGTTCAAGCCGCTCGAGATGGAGCACATCCTGCGCGTGGTCGACAAGTTCCTGATCGAGCTGGAAACGCAGCTGCTCGAAAAGCGCGTCAGCCTGAACGTGGCGGGCGAGGCGCGGCACTGGCTGGCCGAGCACGGCTTCGATCAGCAGATGGGCGCGCGGCCGATGGCGCGGTTGATCCAGGACAAGATCAAGCGGGCGATCGCCGACGAACTGCTGTTCGGCAAGCTCGCCGACGGCGGCAAGGTCAACTTGGGCGTGCAGGACGGCGAACTGACCGTCGAGTCCGAATCGGCGGAGAAACTGCCGGCGGTGGTGGAATAGCTGCCGGTCGCGCACGTCCGTATTGGAACATGAAAACGGCGGCCGATGGTCGCCGTTGTCGTTGTAGGAGCGCGTCTGTGCGCGGCCCGGTGCAACGCGGGATGTTGGGGTCGCGGGCAGGGCCCGCTCCTACATCCGTGTGATCGCACGTCCCTGGGCTGCACGGGGTGAGTGCATCCTGCACTCACTTCATGCGATAGGTGATGCGCCCCTTGGTGAGGTCATACGGTGTCATCTCGACCTTGACCTTGTCGCCAGTGAGGATGCGGATGTAGTGCTTGCGCATGCGGCCCGAGATGTGCGCGGTGACGACGTGGCCGTTCTCGAGCTGCACGCGGAACATCGTGTTGGGCAGGGTTTCCTGCACCGTGCCTTCCATTTCGA
>JBOHYO010000007.1:0-3926 GCA_050737935.1 Rhodanobacteraceae bacterium | reverse complement strand
CGAATCGACCCTACGTTGCTGATGTTCACGCTCCTGCTTGCCGTGACTGCCACCCTGCTTGCAGCGATCTACCCTACATATCGGGCGTCGCGTGTACCGCCTGCGTTGCAGCTCAAAGCATCATGAGGATCACGCGGTGAACGTTTATCCGATCCTTGCGGCATTACGGCGGCATAAGGCCGCCGTGCTACTCATCGTGTTGCAGATCGCGCTGACGCTGGCGATCGTCGCCAATGCTTTCTTCATTATCGGCCATACCATCAAGCTAATGAATCGTCCGACCGGTATGGACGAACATGGCCTGATCTTCATTTTCCAGAAATTGCCCGTCCAGTCTGGCGACGATGCCACCGTCACCGAGAAGATAGACGCCCTGCAGCGCGCGGATCTGGAAACGATACGGAATCTGCCAGATGTGCAGGATGTCGCGGCATCGGCAAGTTTTCCTCTGCTCCAAGGTGATGACGCCGGCGATATTTCCCTTGATGCGGATCGCAAAGGCAAGCTCGTGCATGCGGCCTACTATTACGGCGACGAGCACTTGCGGGCGACATTCGGCCTGCACTTGGTCGCTGGCCGCGACTTTTTCGCGAGCGAGATCCGGCATGGACATGGACTCCCGGGCTCACCTGTCGTCATCGTGAGCAAACCATTGGCCGACCAACTCTTTCCGAGTGGCAATGCACTAGGCCAGACGGTATATCAGGACGGCAAGCCGGCCAAGATTTTGGGCATCGTCGAGCGGCTGCGGACACCGACACCGGGGGACAGCAACTGGGCCGACAACTCGGTGATTGAGCCGTTGCGAGAAGATGGCTACTGGACGGGCTATGCGGCACGCGCGCGCCCCGGTCGCACGACGCAGGCGATAAACGAAATCCACGAGGCACTTTTTGCATTGAACCCGATGCGTCACATGCCCACCGGCGCCGGTATCCATTCGTATTCCGAGATGCGCGACTGGAATTTCAGCTCGGAGCGCGGTATGGCGCTGCTTATGGGCGTCATTTGCGTCATCCTGTTAAGTGTTACCGGCGCGGGTATCGTCGGCCTGACCAGTTTCTGGGTCGGCCAACGGACCCGACAGATTGGCGTGCGGCGGGCACTTGGCGCCAGAAAGGTCGACATACTGCGTTACTTTCAGATTGAGAACCTGCTGATCGCCGGAGCCGGCACGGTAGTCGGCGCGCTGCTTGCTGTTGGCCTCAACGAATGGCTGATGACGCATTACGAGATGATGCGTCTTTCGCTGTTCTACGTCGCAATGGGCGCACTTGCCATGCTGGTGCTCGGTCAGGCCGCAGTGCTGGTACCGGCGCGCCGTGCTTCCAACGTGCCGCCGGTCGTGGCGACGCGATCGGTTTGAGCATTGAATCTTTGATCACCAGAGTTCGGTCTGTGTCGTCAAATTCATCGCTCTACACAGAGAGCAGCTTTCCAGAAAGCGGACACTCGCCAACAGCAGCAACGGGTCGGTTGCGGTCCCGGTCGGATAATTCCTACTTGATGGAGCGGCGTTCAGTGTCAAATCGGAACAGCAGCATCGTCGAGCCGATTGTCTGGCACGTAGGATAGATTCTGTGAATCCGACTGAGTGGCCAGCGCCGCCCAAATGGCGGCGCTTTTCATTCGGGCAATCGCGAAGACCAGGCTTCCCGAGGGGAGCAGCGGAAGTTGACAGTTGCACGGGGCCAGCGTCCAAGTTTGCGCATAGTTTGTACAAAGTGCACAAACTTTGTGATTTCGCCAACGAGAGGCTCGTCGCAGGCGCCGAGACGGAGCGGCGTATGCTGGATTTTCAATGGACACGACATCACCCATACGCATCAAGGGCCGCGGTGCGGCTTCCAATCCGGAAGGCCGGTTCGAGTCGGTGCGCCGTCATGCCGAAGACGATGGCTGGCAAAGCGCACTGTTGGACGCCGACGCGCCGCGGCCGCGAACCGAGGTAAGCGAAGAGCACGCACGCTCGATCATCAGCCGCAACGACTCGCCGGACGTGCCGTTCGATCAGTCGATCAATCCGTATCGTGGCTGCGAGCATGGCTGTATCTATTGCTTCGCGCGGCCGTCGCACAGCTACCT
The DNA here is from genome assembly GCA_050737935.1 of Rhodanobacteraceae bacterium. Classification (GTDB taxonomy): domain Bacteria; phylum Pseudomonadota; class Gammaproteobacteria; order Xanthomonadales; family Rhodanobacteraceae; genus 66-474. The sequence continues at coordinate 1,841 of JBOHYO010000007.1, read as the reverse complement.
GAACCTGTCCCCGGGGTTGGACTTCGAAACCAGGCTGTTCGCCAAGACCAATGCGGCGGAACAGTTGGCGCGCGAGCTGGCCAAGCCGGGCTATCGCTGCTCGCCGATCAACCTCGGCGCCAACACCGATCCCTACCAGCCGATCGAACGACGCTATCGCCTGACCCGGGCGATTCTGGAAGTGCTCGCGGCCGCCGACCATCCCTGCACCATCGTCACCAAGAACGCCCTCGTCGAGCGTGACATCGACCTGCTGGCGCCGATGGCGCAAAAGCGTCTGGTGCAGGTGTTCGTCTCCTGCACCCAGCTCGACAACCATCTCGCCGCGAAGCTGGAGCCGCGCGCGTCCGCGCCGCACCGGCGGATCCAGACGATCAAGACGCTCAACGACGCGGGCGTGCCGTGTGGGGTGCTGGTCGCGCCGATCATCCCGGCGCTGACCGACCGCGACGTGGAACACGTGCTGGAAGCGGCGTCGCAGGCCGGCGCCCGGGTGGCGGGTTACACCGTGCTGCGATTGCCGTGGGAATTGAAGACGCTGTTCCGCGAATGGCTGGAGCTCAACGTGCCGCAGCGCGCCGAACATGTGATGAGCCTGGTCCGCCAGATGCGCGGCGGACGCGACAACGATCCGGATTTCCGCACGCGCATGCGCGGCCAAGGGCCATTCGCGGAATTGCTGCGGCGTCGTTTCGAGGTGGCGTGCAGGCGCTACGGCTTCCGCCGGACCCGCGAACTTCGGCTGGACTGTTCGCGGTTCGTGCCGCCGCGCGTGCCGTCGCCGCAGGGCGATTTGTTCTGACCCGTGCGCGCAATCGTCAAGGCGCCGCGCCTGCCGCGAGGTATTTCCCGAACCAATCCAGCGTGCGGCGCAGGATGTCCTGCTGGTCGCCGGGGTCGGCGATGTGGTGGCCCTGGTTGGCATACACGACCAGCGTCGTCGGCACACCCAGGGTCTTCAGCGCGTGCCAGTACTCGAATGATTGCGGCGCAGGGCACTCCTCGTCGCGCTCGCCGACCACGATCAGCGCCGGGGTATGGTCACGTTTGATGAAGTTGATCGCCGAGCTTTTTGCGTACGCGGCGGGGTCGTCGTACAGCGACGCTCCGAAGAACGGGATCATCCACTGGTCGATCTGGTTTTCGCCATAATAACTCTGCCAGTCGGAGATCCCCGCCCCCGCGACCACCGCCTTGAAACGGTCGGTCCGGGTGGGCGCGAACATGCTCATGAAGCCACCGTAGCTCCAGCCGATCATTCCGAGACGTTGGTCGTCAATGGGCGCGAGTTTCTCCACCTTGTCGACGCCCGCGAGGATGTCATCCAGATCGCCGTAACCCATCTGGTTGCGGATCGCCTGCGCGTAAGCTTCGCCTTCGCCGAAGCTGCCGCGCGGATTGGGCATCAGCACGAAATAGCCGAACTGCGACAGCGCCGTCGCCTGTGCGCCCCACGACGGCAGGGTCGCCCACGATGGGCCGCCGTGCACGTACACGACCATCGGGTAAGTCTTGTGCGGGTCGAAGTCGGCCGGGTACATCAGCCAGCCCTGCACGTGGAGGCCATCGTTGTCCCATTCGACCGAACGCGCCTTGCCCCAGGTTTGTTTCAGGCCTGCATTGAGCGAGGTCACGGCGGGTGGAGGCTGTGTTCCCAGCACGCCCGCGTGGACCTCCGGCGGTTGATCGAAGGAACTGGCGGCGTAGGCAATGCGTCGTGGTGAGTTCGTCGACAAGGAAACCGAGAGCATGGCGCTACCGTTGCCGATCATGCCGGGCGCGGTGAACCAGGTACGGGTCTGCCGCGCGTGGTTGCCGGAAAGCGTGTACTCGGTCACTTC
>JBOHYO010000006.1:0-2366 GCA_050737935.1 Rhodanobacteraceae bacterium | reverse complement strand
TCCTTCGGAAGGGGGAAGGAGATCGATACATGCCTGCCTGGAACGAAGGCGACACAATACGCTGTGACCCCGGAAATGCGACCCCCTTCGGAACGAAGGGGGTCGCCGCGCAGCGGCGGGGGGATGTCGCTGGACGCCCAAGAGCCACCCCCTCTCGTGCTCCGCACGCGTTCGCTTCGCTCCGCCCTTCCTTCGGAAGGGGGAAGAAAAGCGCAGCGGCGGGGGGAATGCCGTCGCGCCTGCTGCGACAACGCCGCCGTATCTTCGTCGGCATTCCGCCGCCTACAATCACCCACCATGTCCGTTGAACTCGTTCTCCTGATCGTGCTGATCGCGCTCGCCGCGATCGCGCTGCTGCTGCAGTTCGTGGCGCTGGCGCGCGGGCACGGCGATCCCGCGCTCCGCGAGAAACTGGATGTGCTGCGCACCGACGGCCAGCGGCTCGACCAGACCCTGCGCGACGAACAGCGCGCGGGTCGTGGCGAACTCACGCAATCACTGGATCGCCTCGGGGAACGCTTGCAGAAGACCCTGGACACCCTTTCCGATGGTAACGAAAAGCGCCTCGGAGAAGTGCGCGGTACGCTCGAGTTGAAATTGAAGGAGTTGCAGGCCGACAACGCCGCACAACTGGAAAAGATGCGCGCCACGGTCGATGAGAAATTGCAGAGCAGCCTGCAACAACGATTCAACCAGTCGTTCGGGTTGATCTCCGAACGCCTCGAAGCCGTGCAACGCGGCCTCGGCGAGATGCAGACGCTGGCCACCGGCGTCGGCGACCTGAAGCGCGTGCTCAGCAACGTCAAGACCCGCGGCACCTTCGGCGAAGTCCAGCTCGGCGCGCTGCTCGAACAACTGCTGGCACCCGACCAGTACGCGGCGAACATCGCCACGGTGCCGGGTTCCAGTGAACGGGTCGAGTTCGCGGTCCGCCTGCCCGGGCGCAACGACGACGCCCCGGTGTGGCTGCCGATCGACGCCAAGTTCCCGATCGAGGACCACCAGCGCCTGCTCGACGCGCAGGAACGCGCCGACCCCGAGGCCGCGGCGCTCTCGGCGGCCGCGCTGGAACGGCGGGTGCGCGAGGAGGCGAAAACCATCCGCGCCAAATACGTTTCGCCACCGGCCACCACCGATTTCGCGATCCTGTTCCTGCCGACCGAGGGGCTGTACGCCGAGGTGATTCGCCGCCCCGGCCTGTTCGAGACCCTGCAGCGGGATTGCCGGGTCACGGTGGCCGGCCCGACCACGCTCACCGCGATCGTCAATGCGCTGCAGATGGGCTTCCGCACGCTCGCGATCGAGAAACGCAGCAGCGAGGTATGGCAGATCCTCGGCGCGGTCAAGACCGAGTTCGGCAAGTTCGGCGCGATCATCGACAAGGCCAAGAACCAGCTCGACAGCGCGCGCAACAACCTCGACGAGTTGGTCGGACGCCGCTCGCGCGCGATCGAGCGCCAACTGCGTGGGGTCGAATCGATGCCCGACGAAGCCTCACGCGCGCTGCTCGGCGATGCGCCGGAGGCGACCGGAGACGACGACGACCCGACCTGAACTCAGATGACGGCCGCGAGCCGCTCGATCTCGCCCACTTCGCGGTCGAGTTCCCCGGCCACCGGAAAGCCGCGTGCCGCGAAGCGCTGCGCGGGTTGCCGGTAATACCAGAGGACGCCGTCGCGTCCGGTTCCGCGACAGGGTCCACCGGGCGCGCCGGAAAGGCATGGATCGGCGCTACACTGTGAGGTTTCCGGATCGAGGAGCCTCGCCATGAGCGAACCCGGCACGCCGTCCGTCTGCACCGCAAGCAAACCGACCTCGCCGCCGGTGACGCGCGAGCAGGCGCAGGATGCGGTCCGCACCCTGCTGCGCTGGGCCGGCGACGAGCCGACCCGCGAGGGCCTGCTCGATACGCCCAAGCGGGTCGTCGATGCGTACAGCGAGTGGTTTTCCGGGTACGCCGAAGATCCCGAGGACTTCCTGCGCCGCACCTTCAAGGAGGTCGCCGGCTACGACGAAATGATCGTGCTGCGCGACATCGAATTCGAATCCCATTGCGAGCACCACCTCGCGCCGATCATCGGACGGGTGCACGTGGGCTACCTGCCCGACGGCAAGGTGGTGGGCATTTCCAAGCTGGCGCGCGTGGTGGATGCCTTCGCGCACCGCATGCAGGTGCAGGAAAAACTCACCGCCCAGATCGCGACCTGTATCCAGACCGTGTTGAACCCCCGCGGCGTCGGCGTGGTGGTGGACGCCACCCACCAGTGCATGACCACCCGCGGCGTGCACAAGCGCGGCGTGTCGATGATCACCAGCCAGATGCTCGGAAGCTTCCGCGAGGATGCGCGGACCCGCGCGGAGTTCCT
>JBOHYO010000005.1:0-8123 GCA_050737935.1 Rhodanobacteraceae bacterium | reverse complement strand
TCGCAGCGCTGCAGGCACGTTCTGTCGGTGTGCGTCGAGGTATGCAGCGCGGCCATGTATCTGGACAATGATCCAGGCGTGCTGGTCAGCGCCTGCCTGTTCGGCGATGGAGCGGGCGCAGCGGTGTTGTCGGCGCAGCCAGCCCCGGGAAAGCGCGCGGTCGAATGGGGACGCGCGGCGTCGATCATCGATCCGCGCGAACGGGATGCGTTGCGGTTCGAAACCCGCGCAGGAATGCTGCGCAACGTGCTTACCCTGGAGGTGCCGCAACTCGCCGCCGCCTACGCACACCGGGTGCTGACCACGGCGCTGGATGCGCAAGGATTGCAGCATTCGGACATCAAGGCCTGGATCATGCACGCCGGGGGTCCAAACGTCCTGGCTGCCCTGCGCCAGCGGCTGGATCTGAGCGAGGACGATCTGCGCCGTAGCGCCGACATGCTGCGCGAGTACGGCAACCTGAGCAGCGCGTTCGTATTCTTCGTGCTGCAACAGGCGCTGGCCGAGTCCGCCCCCGGCGGCTGGTGGTGGCTGGCTTCGTTCGGAGCGGGCTTCAGCAGTCACGGGGCGCTGTTGCGCGTTTCGCCGTGAGCCTGCCGCGCCGCGTGGATCCCGAATGGCTGGACACACTGCCACCGGAGGATCCGCGCGCCAAGCGGTCCCGGCGCGACCTGCGCCGGATCAATCGATTGATGGCGAACCAGCGGCTGATCGGCACGCCGTTGGATGTTCTGCTACGCCGATCGATGACGCAAGCGTCCGCTCCTGGCCCGCCAGTAGCCGTGGTCGAGCTGGGCACGGGCGACGGCGAGTTGTCGTTGCGCCTGGGACGGCGCTTCGCCCGGCATTGGCCCAGAATCGATCTCACCCTCATCGACCTGCAGCCCGTGGTCGGCGCGCAGACGCTGGATGGCTACCGCGCCCTCGGCTGGGACGTGCGAGTGGCTTGTTCGGAGGTGCTGGCATGGCTGGCACAACCGGCATCGGGCGCGAGGCCGATCATCTTCGCAAATTTGTTCGTGCACCATTTCGACGGCGAGCGACTGCACACGCTGCTCGACCTCATCGCACGGCGGGCGAGCGCGTTCCTGTGCTGTGAGCCGCGCCGCTCTCGCTTTGCATTGTCATCGAGCCGCTTGCTGGGCGCGATCGGCTGCAACGAGGTTACCCGGCACGATGCGGTGGTCAGCGTGCGGGCGGGTTTCACCGGCACCGAATTGTCGGCGCTGTGGCCACGGTCGGACACATGGTCATTGCGCGAAGGCCGTGCAGGATGGTTCAGCCATCTTTTCTACGCAACGCGCAAACCGGGCGCATGAAGACCGTCTACGATGCGATCATCATCGGCGCCGGACCCGCGGGCTCGACCGCCGCGATCCTGCTGGCGCGCGCGGGCTGGTCGGTCGCCGTGATCGAAAAGCACGCGTTTCCGCGCCGCAAGGTTTGCGGCGAGTGCATTGCCGCGCCCAATCTGCCGCTGTTCGACGCGCTCGGCATCGGCGCGGATTTCGATGCGATCGCGGGCCCCGAGCTGCGCCGGATCAGCCTGTTTGCGCGCGAAGAAGCGATCACCGCCGACCTGCCGGCGTTCGCCGGTCCGCCCCGCGCATGGGGCCGCGTGCTCGGGCGCGATTACCTCGACGAGCTGTTGCTGCGCCGCGCCGCTGACTGCCATGTCGAGGTCTGGCAGCCGTGGCTGGCCAAGCGCGTAACTCCGGCGCGGGATGGCCGCAGCACCTGCGAGGTCGTTGACGTCAAAAGCGGGGCGCGGGCGAGCTTGACCGCGCCGGTCATGATTGCCGCGAATGGCTCCTGGGAACCCGATCCGTTCGAAGGCGGATCGCGGCGCCGAGCACACCGCGATTCGGATCTGTTCGCCTTCAAAGGCAATTATCACGGGGCTTCCCTGGCGCCGGGGCTATTGCCGGTACTGGCGTTCCCCGGCGGCTACGGTGGTCTGGCGCTCGGCGACCACGCGCGCCTCACCTTCGCGTTTTGTCTCCGGCGCGACAGGCTGCGCCGGTGTCGGGAGCGCCACCCTGGCCTGCCGGCAGCGATCGCCGCGCGCGCATACGTGCAGCGCCACGTCGCGGGTGCCCGCGACGCGCTCGCTGGCGCCGAACCGGAAGCGTCCTGGCTGAGCACAGGACCCATCCGTCCCGGCGTACGCGCACCGTGGCGGGGCAACGGCGTATTCGCGATTGGCAATGCTGCCGGCGAGGCGCATCCGATACTGGGCGAAGGCATCAGCATGGCGGTCCAGTCGGCGTGGCTGCTGTGCGAACTGCTCATCGCGCATGGACGCTCGCCAATGAGCCACGCCGCCGAGGTCGGCCGCGATTACGAGGCGCGCTGGCGGCGCTGCTTCACGCACCGCATCCGCTTCGCGGCGGCGTTCGCGCACACGGCGATGCGCCCCGGTTCCACGACCGTAGTGCTCTCCTTGCTGCGCCGGTGGCCGGGATGGCTCACCCGCGGCGCGCGGGCTGGTGGCAAAGTGCGCCCGTTTCTGCAGCGAGTGGGATGACTCCCGCGCGCGAAAGTGACGACGCCCGCTCAGTCTTCGGGCGGCTTGGCGGGGACGAATGGCGAAACCGGATCGCTGGCAGGAAAGGTTTCCTCGAGCGCTTCGTCCTGGTTGTCGCTTTCATGGCCCTTGCGCTGCTGGCGCTCCTTGGCTGATTCCTGCCGTGGCTTCTCGTGATTGCGACGCTTGGCGTCTTTGCTGTCGTCTTCGGACATAGGGAGTGCTCCGGCGTTTGGCGCGAGTTGGAGTGTGAGTGTCCGCCGCGGACGGGTGAATGCACGCGTAGCGGCGCAGCGCCGTGACCGACACCAGACCTGCCGGCACCGAGCCGGCGGCGTCGGCATCGCCGCCAAGCAAGGCCAGCGACCCGCGACGCTCAGTCGCGCGAGAGCCAGCCGCGCCATTTGAAGATTGCCACGGGGACCAGGACGCTGATCACGATCGCACCCAAGCCACATCCCATACCCCGCGGCTCCGGGCCATAACGGGAGTCCGCAAAGCTCGTACAACGCCTGGACGATCGTTGATCGAATGGCGAAGCGGCTACCGGCATTACCATCTCACGCGCCGACGTCGCGACAACGCGCGCGGGATGATTCGGCGCCAGCCAATGCTTCCGCCCGCGCTGGTGTTGCACACCAGCGGCGGGCTATCTCCACGCCGCGATAGCAGGTCCCGGAGCCGCTTTCCCATAATGGCGCAAGTCGTCGGCGACGCCGTCCGCTCGGAAGGTCAGCCGCCCACCTTCGACTGCAACTGCTGGGCGAGCTGCAGGTGTTGCTTCAACGTGGGGAGGGTCTGCGAGGCGAACTGGCGCAAGTCCTGCGTCGGCGCGCTGTTCGCGGCATTCTCGAACTCGGAGACATCTTTTTGATGATCCTTGACCATCGTATCCGCGTAGGCCTTGTCGAAGTCCTTGCCGCTCTTGGATTCAAGCGAACTTACCTGTTGCTGCTGCTCCGCACTCAGGTTGACGGGAAGCTGCTCGCTCGATCCGACGATTCCCTTCAACTTGTCGTTGGCGGCGGTATGGTCCTTCTTCATCCGGTTCGCGAACGACTTGACGTCCGAATCGCTGCTTTTCTGGAGCGCCAGGTCCGCGAGCCTGACTTCCAGCATCCCACCCCTCGCGGCCTCCGAAGCGAAGCCGGTGGTTCCGTTCGCCATCGCCGAAGTCGACGTCGTGGCGGGCATGCCGGGAGCCATCGTGGTAGTACCGGGTGCCATCGCGCCGCTGGCGCCTGTGGCCGGGTTGTACATGGGCGAGTTGCTGGAAGTTGTGGGCGCCGGCGCGGCCGGCATCGGAGCCGTGCTGTTGCCTTGCGCAGGATTGTTGTTGTTGTTGCCACCCGAACAACCCGCGGCCGTGGCAATCGCGACAACGAGCGCGGATGGGAGGGCGAGACGTTGCATGAGGGGTCGTGACATGGTGGGTTCCTTCCGCTGGGTCAATGGTCATCGATGCAGCAACAAACAGCCTGCCACCGCCCCCGTGAACGGCTGGTGATCGAAACGCGAAGCTGCGGTTTCGCCGAACCGTCGCCGTTGCGCAACGGTTCATGAAACCGACCGCGCCTCAGAAGCGGTCGACGTATTCCACGACGACGCCGAGGTCCCGGGCGGCGACCTCGACAAGGTCGCGCGCCTGCTCGGCGGCGTCGCGGTCGATTGCATGGACTTCCACGTCGTGGAAGTCGGCGCGGGTGTCGTCGTCGGACAGCCCCGCCGAACTCGAATCCTCGCGCATGTGGGGTGCGTCGGTTCCGACCTCCACCACCCGGTCGACGTTGTCCATCGAACGCATCATCGCGACCAGCGTCGCCACCTGCTCGCCTTCGCCGTCGAACCGGAAGCGCAAGGTACACAGGTCTCCATCGGTCATCATCATCATGGCATCCTCATCCTGTTGGGCCACCGAGTACTTCCAGCACGCTGCCGCTGATGTAGGACGAACACACCGGCGCGGCCAGGAACACATAGGCCGGTGAAAGTTCTTCCGGTTGCGCGGCGCGGCCCATGGCGCTGCCCTGGCCGAACTCGTCCATCTTTTCGGCGGGGCGATCAGCGGGATTCAGCGGCGTCCAGACGGGTCCGGGCGCCACGGCATTGACGCGAATCCCCCGGTTCTTGAGGTTCTTGGCGAGCGATCGCGTGAAGGCATGGATCGCGCCCTTGGTCGCCGAATAGTCCAGCAGCATCGGATTGCCGAACAGGCCGGTTTCCGAGCCGGTGTTGATGATCGCGCTGCCCTCCTGCATGTGCGGCACCGCGGCGCGCGCCATGTGGAAATAACCGCCGATATTGGTCTGCAGGGTTTCCTGGAGGTGTTCCTCGCTCAAGTCCTCGATCTTCTCGCTGTGTTCCTGAAAAGCAGCGTTGTTCACGAGGATGTCGAGGTGGCCGAACTCCTCGACCGTGCGGTCCACCGCCTCCGAGCAGAACTCCGGGTCCTTCACGTCGCCCGGGATCAGCAGGCACGTGCGGCCTTCGTTCTCGACCGCTCTGCCCGTTTGCCGCGCATCCTCGTCTTCGCTGAGATAGACGATCGCGACGTCCGCACCTTCGCGCGCGAACAGCACCGCGACCGCCCGCCCGATGCCGGAGTCGCCACCGGTGATCAGCGCAGCGCGCCCCTCGAGCTTGCCGCTGCCGCGGTAGTCGGGTGCGAGATAACGGGGCTGTTTCTCGAGTTCGTGCTCGTGGCCGGGCTTTCGAAGATGCTGGGCCGGGAGATCCACCGGCTGCTTGCGGGCGCCGGCCTGAACGGCGCCAGATTTCTTCTTGCCTTGTTTCGATCCCTTCTCCTCATCGCGGTGGTCCGTCCTGCTCTGGATCTCCCGTTGCTTGCGGACGGCCCCGGCGGTGCTTCGGGTGGTTTTCTTCCCTGCCATGTACGTCTCCGTGGTGGTTGCTGCCCATGAGTCCGCGCTTGCGGCAAATGCTCGCGGCCCGATGGTGTTGGCCGCGTCAAAGTGGGGTTATTCCAGCTACTGCGACAATCTGCCGTTGGCGCCGGTTCACGCCGACGACCGCGACGGTTCATCTGCGCCGGATACTGTGTGCGGTAACGCACAAAGGAAAGGCTCGAACGGAAGCTATGGTCGCGGACTGCGGAACCCGACGCGATGCTGACCCGATGGGAGTTCGATGAAAGTCGTTCCACGCGTCGAAGCAAGGCAGAATCAATTGCTGGCCGCACTGCCTGCCGGCAGCCGCGAAAAACTCGCTGCCCACCTGGAACCGGTCGACCTGCGGCTGGGCGAGGCCCTGTACGAACCCGGACAAATGCAGCAGTGGGTGTATTTCCCGGCGGGGGCCGTGATTTCCAAGCTTTACGTGATGAACAGCGGAGCCACCGGCGCGATCGCGCTGGTCGGGATCGAAGGGGTCGTCGGGTTTTCGCTCTACATGGGAGGCGGCACCGCGCCGACCCGCGCGATGGTGCAGATCGCCGGCCCGGCTTGGCGCGCCAGGGGCGATGTCCTGCGCCGGGAATTCGAGACCGACGGCAATTTGCGGCAACTGCTGTTGCGCTACGCCGAAGCTTTGCTGATCCAGATCGGCCAGACCGCGGTGTGCAACCGCCACCACACGATCGACCAGCAGTTGTGTCGCTGGTTGCTGATGCTGCTGGACAGGCTTCCGTCCAACCAACTGGTCATGACCCAGGAGCTGATCGCGCGCATGCTGGGCGTGCGCCGCGAAAGCGTCACGCAGGTCGCTGGCAAACTGCAACGGGCCGGCGTGATCCGGTCCACTCGCGGCCAAATCAGCGTGCTGGATCGTCAGCGGATGGAAGCATTGGCGTGCGAATGCTATGCATCCGTACGCGGTGAACTCGCCCGGCTGTTGCCGTGGTGCGGCTGTAGCGGCTGCCAACACGAACATGCGCCCGGCGCGACCGTGCGCCCGCACCGGCCGCGTTCTTCCCCGCCGCATGGGCCAGCTCGGTGAAACGGGGCGAATGATTCACATGGCGTTGCGCGCGGAATGCGTATGAACACCGCGACGTCAACTCCTTCGGCCAGCCGGGAGCTTGCGCCTTTCCATGGGTCTTCCTCAGGAGTTCGCGATGACAGGTCCTGCACAACCGAACGCCAAGCCCAATCGGCTGCTCGCGGCCCTCGAACAGCAAGATCGAAAGCTGCTCGACGAGCATCTCGAGCCCGTCGATCTGGCGCTGGACGAGGTCTTGAACCCGCCCGGTAAACGTCTGCCCGGCGTTTATTTTCCTGCCGGTTCGATCATTTCGCTGTTGTACGAGACGGAGGAAGGCGACGCCTCCGAGATCGGCATCGTCGGCAACGAAGGCATGATCGGAATTTCGCTGGTCCTCGGCACCGGCAGGCACCTTGCGCGATCCGTGGTGCAGGGCACCGGTCCGGCATACAGGATGGACGCGCGGATCCTTCGCGAGGAATTCAAGGCTGGCGGCTCGGTGCAACAATTGCTGCTGCGCTACATGCAGGCGCTGCTGGTCCAGATCGCGCAGACGGCCGTCTGCAATCGTCACCACACCATCGACCAGCAATTGTGCCGCTGGCTGCTGATGAGCCTGGACCGGGTGCCCTCCACCCACCTGGAAATGACCCAGGAGATGATGGCCCGCGTGCTGGGCGTACGCCGCGAGGGCATCACCGAAGCCGCGGGCAAACTGCAACGCGCGGGCGCGATCAACTACAAGCGTGGCAGCATCGAGGTGCTGGATCGACAAAAACTGGAATCGATGGCCTGCGAATGTTACAGCGTGGTGCGCGCCGAGTTCGGCCGCCTGTTGCCGTGGAAAGGGAGCTGAGCGGAACGCCGGGCGAGCGGCGGTGTCCCACCTCTGCGACCGGATCGCGGTTTTGCCTCGTCCACTGGCACGAGCCGTGCATCGTCAATGGAAGCCGTTCCATTTTCCTGACCGTGTCATGTCTTCGCCAGCACCTGCCCATCCAGCAACCAGGTTACGCCGCTCCGGCGCGGATTCCGGCCGGGAAGCTTGCAGCAATCGCCTGATCAACGCGCTGCCCCGCAGCGAGCGCACGCGCCTGTTGGCGGCCGGCAAGCACGTCGATCTGTGCCCGGGGCAGGTCCTGTACGAACCTGGTCAGCAGATGCGGCATGCCTGGTTTCCGCTCGACGGCTTCATGGGCCTCTCGACACATCCATCGCATCCCGTGCGAATGGAGATCGACCTGGTGGGCAACGAAGGCATGCTGGGCGCAGCGATGGTGCTCGGCATCGCCGAGTCGAGCCAGCGCGTGCTGGTGCTGGGCGCCGGCGCCGCGCTGCGGATCAGCGCCGCCACGCTGCGCCGCGAGCTGCAGCGCGACCGCGCGCTGCGGCGCCTGCTCAATCGCTACGTCCATGTGTTGATGATGCAGTTCGTACAGAACGCCACCTGCGTTGCTTCACACAAGATCGAGCAACGCCTCGCGCGACTCTTGCTGATGTCGCAGGACCGGGCCAACCGCGAAGCCCTGAACATTACCCAGGCATCCCTCGCCGAGATGCTGGGCGTGCGGCGGGTGGGCGTCACCGAGGCAGCGGGCGCCCTGCAGCGAATGGGATACATCCGCTATTCCCGCGGGCGCGTCGCCGTGACCGACCG
>JBOHYO010000004.1:0-6199 GCA_050737935.1 Rhodanobacteraceae bacterium | reverse complement strand
CTCACGGTGGAGCAGGGCTACGAGGCAGCGCGGCTCACGGCCCTGTCCATGCTCGGCAGTCTGCAACGTGAACTCGGCGACCTCGATCGCGTCACGAACTGGGTGCGCGTGTTCGGAATGGTCAACTCCGCGCCCGGTTTCGACAAGCAACCCGCCGTGATCAATGGCTGCTCGGACCTGATCCTGCAACTATGGGGCGACGAGGCGGGCGCCCACGCGCGCAGCGCGGTCGGCATGGCTGAGCTGCCGTTCGGGATTCCGGTGGAGATCGAGGCGGAAGTGGAGATCGCGCAGGGGGGGTGATCACTCCCGCTTTTACGATTTGACCGGTTCGTGCCGAATCGCAACGGCGCCTTGCTCATTGCTCGGCAAGGACCGGGGCCGGACGGCTACACTTGGCTGCAGAAGGCGGACGGCTGCTGTGCTAACATGTGGTGAACATGCAAACAGGTGAATGACATGGCGGTGATGATCCAGGTTCGCAATGTTCCCGAACGCGTGCATCGCGTGCTCAAGGCGCGTTCCGCGCTTGTGGGCAAGAGCTTGAGCGACTTGATTCTTGATGAGCTCGTGGCAATGGCGGCGTTGCCTGCGGAAGCGGAATTGCGCGAGCGTCTTGACAAGGCCGAGCCATTCGCGATGAAAAGATCCTCAGCCGGTCTCGTACGGCGCGAGCGCGACACCGCGTGAGCCGCATTCTGGTCGTCGATGCATCGGTGGTGATCGACCTGATCGGGCGGTTTCGCCCGCGTCCATTGGAGGATCTGCTGTGGCAGCCAGATGCCTTGCTGGTGGCCCCGGAATTGCTGGACGTGGAGGTGCTGAACGCGTTCCGCAAGCTGGAACGGCTGTCGGCCATCCCGGCCAGCCGCAGTGCGGAGCTGGCGGAACAGTTGCGCGGGCTGCGCATTCGCAAGTATCGACATGGCCTTCTGACTGAAGGTATCTGGTCATTGCGCGTCAACCTGACCGCGTACGATGCCGCCTATGTGGCGTTGGCTCGGTTGCTGGACGCGACGCTGGTGACACGGGATGCGCGGCTGGCGCATGCTCCGGGATTGGGTGTCGAGGTATTGACGCCATAGTGCGAGGCCGACATCAATCCCTCGAATGAAGGCCGCGGGACCAACTTCAGGCGACCAGCCGGAACGCCGCGAGTCTTTCGTAATGCGGCCGGCATTGGTCGGCGAGTTTTTGCTGGAACGAGGTGAGTTCCGAGGTGCGCGGGCGGTAGGGCGCGAAGCCGGTCGAGCGTTCCACCGCCGCGTACCAGTGCGGTGCCCACACACCATCGCTGGTGCGCTTGCCCGCCGGCCAGCGCAGCATGCGCTCGGCAAAAGGAATACCGAGCACCGCGCACAGCGTGCCCAGCGTACGGCGCGGATCCTTGAGTACATCGGCGGCGTCGATCACCGGCGGCGCGTGGCCGAGCCGTTCGCAGACGTGGTCGAACAGTTGCGCCTGCTGGGCGAATCCGAGTTCCCACGCCGCAGCGTCGGGACGCTGGATGGTGAAGGAGGCGACCACGGCTTCCGGTTCGCGGATCAAAAAGCAATTCGCCACCTGGTCCAGCCAATCCAGCGGCGTGCCAGGCAGCATGTGCTGGGTCATGTGCTTCTGGTACCAGATCGGTTTGCCGCCGGGGATCGGTCCCGCCAGCATCGTCGCGACTTCGGCGGCGTCGGCGCTTTGCGAGGCCAACACATCGTCGCGGCCGGGGTGATCGACGCCGGTTTCCGCAAGGTAATTCGCGTAGAAGGGCTCGTCGATGACGGCGGTGTCTTCCCGGTTCTCCCACGCGCGCATCATCGCCGTGGAGATGTTGCGCGGCCCCGACCACATCGCGAGGCGCAGGCGACCACGCACGTTCACACGCGTACGCCCGCGCGGCTTTCGCGCTCGACCAGTTGCATGTACACGGCTTGCAGGCGTTCGACCAAAGGCCCGCGCTTGCCGTCGCCGATCGTGCGACCGTCGATTTCGCGTACCGGTGTCAGGCCGGCGAAGGTACCTGTGACGAACGCCTCCTCTGCGCCGTACACATCGGTGAGGCTGAAGTCCTTCTCGCAGATCGGAATCTTGTGGTTGTGGCACAGGCGGATCACGTTGGCGCGCGTGATGCCGCCGAGGCAGTACTTGCCGGTGGACGTCCAGACCTCGCCCTTGCGCACGATGAAGAAATGCGTCGAATTACAGGTCGCGACGAACCCCAGCGGATCGAGCATCAAGGCTTCGTCATAGCCGGCCTTCTGCGCCTGGATGCAGGCGAGGATGCAATTGAGCTTGGAATGGCTGTTGAGCTTGGGGTCCTGCACGTCGGGTGCGCCGCGGCGGACGTGCACGGTGAACAGCCGGATGCCCTGTTCGACGGTTTCGGGCAGCGGTTCCTTGTACTCGGGCACGATCACGATGGTCGGCGGACCGATCACGAACCGCGGGTCCTGGTGCGGCGTGGCCTTGATGCCGCGCGTGACCATCAGCCGGATGTGCACGTGCTCGCGCATCCCGTTCGCGCGCAGCGTTTCCAGCACGCGTTCCGTCAATTCTTCGCGACTCAGGCCGATGTCGAGGTCGATGGCTTTCGCGCCTTCGTACAGCCGGTCGAGGTGCATGTCGAGAAACGGCAGGCCGCCGCCGTGCACGCGCAGTCCTTCCCACACACCGTCGCCGAGCACGTAGCCCGCGTCGAACACCGAAACTTTTGCTTCGTCGCGCGGCACCAGCTCGCCATTGAGGCTGACGCGGATCGACGCGTTGCGTGGATCGGGCTGGTAGTCGTGGGTGCCTTTGGTCATGGTTATGCAGTCCAGATTTCCTTGAAGGCGCGGCTGAAGTTCAGGCCCAATACCTTGTCGACTACGCTCGCAGCGTAACCATACTGCAGCAGCGCGTCGGCGACGCGTTCCAGCTTGCGTGGCGTGTTGATGTCGGGAAGATAGGGCGGTCGGTTCTCGCCCGGAGCGCCGACGCCTTGCTTCCTGCGATCGTCCGCTTCCTTCTCCAGCGCCTCGAGTTCGGCGTCTGTCACCGTAAAAAAGGCGGTGTCGGTGCCGATGCCGACATGGTCTTCGCCGCACACGTCCAGCGCGTGGATCATGTGCCGCATGAAATCGGCCAGCATCGGTTGGCGGTCGTCCGGGGTCAGGAACGGCAGCATGTAGATGCCCATCACGCCACCCTTGTCTGCCAGCGCCCTCATCTCCTCGTCGCGCTTGTTGCGGGGATGGTTGAATATCGCGCGGCAGCCTGTGTGCGTGAACACCGGCGCTTTCCGTGAATGGGCGATTCCCTCGGCGGTGGTCTGCGTATTGGAATGGCTCAAGTCCAGCGCGACACCCAGTTCGTTCATCCGTGTGATGGCCTTGCGGCCGAGCCCGGTCAGGCCGCCGGTTTCGCCGTCGACGCAGCCGTGGCCCAGCGGCGTGTCGTGGTTGTAGCTCAGTTGCATGATCAGCACGCCGAGGTTGCGGAACAGCCCGATGCGCTCGAGCTTGTCCGCCAGCATCGAGGCTGCCTCGAATGAAAAAATCACGGCGACCTTTTGCTCGGGCTTGGCGCGTTCGAGATCGCCGTGGCCCCTGACCTTGACGAAAAGTTCCGGATGGCGCTCGGTAAGCGCCTGCGCCGCGGCGATGTCGGCCACGGCTTCCTCGAACGTGCCATTGGCACCGCCCAGCGTGGTCTTGAGCGCGCTGAGGCCGGAGTCGCGCAGGGCCTGCAAGCGCGTGGCGTCATCGAACTGGGCCCCGATTGATTCGAGGGCGTTGCAGTCGAGCACGAAGGCTTCGCGATAAAGCTCTGCGCTGTTCATGATGGTCGGCGTCTCCGATGGCTGGCCGAAAACGGGCCAACGTATCACGAAACGTGAGCGGGGTTGAGCGATCAATGGCCATCCCATGTCGCCCGTTCGTCGCTACCATCGCGGGATGGATGTACCTGGACTCGACAATCTGTTCTGGTCGTCGCTGCGAAACCGACATCGCCATCTTGCGATCGGTGCCGGGAACGTTGCGCGTTATCCGCGGGAGGTCGCGCCGTTTCTCGGCATTGCCGCGGATGGCGCGGATGTGGATGCGGAGCTCCGCTCGCTGGTGGCGCCGGATGAAACAGTTCTGCTGCTGGGGGTGGCGCCGCGGCGGCCGGATGATTGGCGGTTCGAGCCGCTCGGTGAGCTTGCGCAAATGGTCTGCAGCGAACCGATCGACATGACCGCGGGTCCGGAGATCGTCCCGTTGCACGACGCGCAACGCGCCGACGTGCTGGCGCTCACTGCGCTCGTGTATCCGCATTACTTTCGCCCACGTACCATGGAGCTGGGGCGCTACTTCGGGATGTACATGCCCGATGAAAGCGGGGGCGTCCGACTGGCGGCGATGATCGGCGAGCGCCTCGGTACCGAGACCCATATCGAAATGAGTGCGATCTGTACCCACCCCGATTTTGCCGGCCGCGGCTATGCGAGCCGGCTGATCGCGCACCTGACCAACGACACCCTCGAACGCGGCCATACCCCGTTCCTGCATGTCAGTCACGAAAATCCACGCGCGAAAGACTTGTACGAACGGCTCGGATATCGCGTGCGTCGCGACATTCCGTTCTGGTCGCTGCGGCGTCCGAGGCGCGGCACGCATTGAACCGCGGTCCGCGACCCTCATGTTGATTGAATCAACGCAAACCGGGAATCGCGATGTTGCTGGATCCGATCACGCTGGGGAAACTTCATCTGCGCAACCGGATCGTGGTGTCGCCGATGTGCCAGTACTCCTCGCCCGGCGGCGTGCCGACCGACTGGCATCTGGTGCATCTGGGCAGCCGCGCGGTAGGCGGTGCGGCGCTGGTATTCACCGAGGCGACCTCGGTATCGCCGGAAGGGCGCATCTCGCCGGACGACGCCGGCATCTGGAACGACGCGCAGGTTGAGGCGTGGTCGCGCATCGTGTCCTTCATCCGCGGGCAGGGCGCCGCGGCGGGGATCCAGCTTGCCCATGCGGGACGCAAGGCCAGCACAGCAGCGCCTTGGCATGGCGGCGGACCGCTGGATTCGGCGCACGACGGTTGGACGCCGGTCGCGCCGAGCGCCATTCCATTCGACGAAGGCTACCCTGTCCCGACTGCCCTGGATGCCGAGGGCATCGCCAAGGTGAAGGATGATTTTCGTGAGGCGGCGCAACGTACCCGCAATGCGGGCTTCGACGCGATCGAGTTGCACGCCGCGCACGGATACCTGCTGCATCAGTTCCTGTCGCCACTGTCGAACAGGCGCGACGACGCATACGGCGGTTCGCTGGAAAATCGCGCGCGGCTATTGCGCGAAGTGATCGCGGCGGTACGCGAAACGTGGCCCGCGCCTATGCCGTTGTGGGTGCGGGTTTCCGCGACCGACTGGGCGCCGGGCGGCTGGGATATCGAAGAATGCGTGCAGCTTGCGAGGATGCTCCGCACAGACGGTGTGGACGTGATCGATTGCTCCTCGGGCGGCACGGTCCCGCACGCGAAGATTCCGGCCGGCCCCGGTTACCAGGTGCCATTCGCCGCGCGGATCCGCCGCGAAGCCGGCATTCCGACTGCCACGATCGGGCTGATTACCGAGCCACGGCAGGCGGAAGAAATCCTGCAACGCGGCGATGCCGACGTGATCGAAATGGCGCGCGAATTCCTGCGCGATCCCTATTTCCCGCGACGTGCGGCCAAGGAACTCGGCGAAGAGGTGCGCGTGCCGGAGCAATACGACCGTGCGTGGTGAGTGCGCGATGGGTCGGACATGGAACGCTAACGGTCGCTGTGACCGATCAGTTCATCCCGATCTGGCCCTGCATGGACTTGAAGATCGCGGCGGTGTCGTAGCCCACGCCATTTTTGAAGACCAGCGGCATGTGTTCGATTGCCGTGACTTCTTTCGCGGGATCGCCGTCGATCACCACGATGTCGGCGCGCTTGCCGACCGCGAGCGAACCGATGTCCTTGTCGTGTCCTTCGAACTTCGCGGCATTGAGCGACACGACTTCGACCGCTTGCGGGAAGCTGAAACCATCCGCTTGCACCAGCAATTCGATTTCGCGTTTGGAGGAGAAGCCGGGGATCACGCCGCCATAGCCGGTGGGGTCGCTGCCGCCCATCAGCAGGCCGCCGGCCTCGACGAAGCGCGTCTCGAGCTTGGTTGCCTTCGTGAATTCCTCCTGCCTGATTTTCGCGCGTGCCG
>JBOHYO010000003.1:0-16982 GCA_050737935.1 Rhodanobacteraceae bacterium | reverse complement strand
GGCGCAAGGCATTGCTCGCGCAGGCTGCGCAGGGTCCGCTCCACGGCCTGTGCGTCACGTTCCGGGTCAACAACGACAACACTTGCCGATGTCGCCGCCGCCAGTGCCGCGACGCGTTTTTGGAATGCGTCGGATGATTCGTCGAGCCGCAGCTTGGCGGAAATGCCCGGGTAGTCCTCCGCCTGCCGTTCGGTGTTCCCCGCATCGAGTTGCTGGAGCAAGCGCCGGCGCCCGTCGCGCACTGCCTCGCTGCCCAGGTCACCGTAGCGCGCATAGAGTTTTCGATAGAGCCGCGGATAATTCTTGTGCTGCCGCGCCGTCATCCTCGCCTGCGAATCACCGTGGAACCACACTTCCGAGGTACGTTCGCAGACGTGGACGAACGGAAAGAGCTTCGCCAGGCGCAACAAGACATCCCAGTCCTCCAGCGCGGGCAGTGTCTCGTCGCAATCGCCCACTTCCACGAGCATCTGGCGCGGCAGTGTCCAGTTGTTGACGGTGATGAAATTCTTGACGAACAGGCCGTCCCTGGAAAAGGTTTCTTTCGACGCTGGATCCGACGCAATGGACAGCCCGCCCTCCTTGCTGAAGACGTAGCGCGTGTCGGTGTAGACCACGCTCTCCGCGTGCTCCGCGTGGCCTTTGGCGTGCACGGCCAGATGTTCGGGCCAAACCACGTCATCATCGTCCAGGTAGCCGATCAACTTGCCACGAGCAAGGCGCAAGGCGGTGTTCCTGGCCGCCGACAGCCCGCGATTCCTTCCATGACACACATAGGTAATGTCGAGATCGAATTCGCCGAGCACGGGCTCGACCGATTCACCGTGATCGTTGACCACGATCACCTCGAAATCCTGCAGGGTCTGCTTTTGCAGGCTCTCCAGCGCCCGCTTCAGGAGTTCGGGGCGGTTGTAGGTCGTCACAATGACCGAAAACAAGGGGGCATCAGCTGCGTGATCGCGCTGTTCGGAATCGGATTGGCGCGTGGGCGCGTCAGTGCTCGCAGCTTGCCGTGCACCGGACACCGAAAAATTCTCCGGCGTCATGGCCGGGCGGTCGGTGAAACGGGATTGCGGGGGTGGAGTGGCAGTATCTCGATCGGTCAGGATGGCATTCATGGGGTACCGGCATTCCTCGCATTGGGATCGTGGCTGTTCAATGGCGACACCGACCGGCTTGCTGATCGCCGTCCAGCGTCAGTTTTCTGGCGCGAGCACACGTCAACCCTGTAGGCAGCAGGATCGATGCCAGCCATCCGCAGCACCGCCAAGATCACCCACTACACAGGTTCAGGCTGATTCGGGGGCGCCACCCGGGGCGGCGGCGCGTACCCGGCCGCCGTCTGGCGCGACCGGCCGCGCGAGCCCGCTGAACCGGGGCGCGCTGGACCCTTGGCCCACGACCCCGCGGTCGTCAGGGCAAGCGCTTCCCTCGGCACCTGAACCCGACTACGCAACCGTCCCTTCGGGCCGAGCCTTGACCTGATGGCGCGTTGCAATTCGTGACGGCGCGCACACACAAAAAACCACCGCTTGTTCTCAAGTTCGCGCAAGCCATGCCGAAACAATTCCCGAGGCGGTACACAACCGGTTTTTTACGGGTACCGCCGGAACAACCCCAGCCGGCTGTCCGGCATACCCGTTTCTCAGGAGAACCTCCATGTCTCAGGTCATTAACACCAACATCATGTCGCTGACCACGCAGAACAATCTGAACAAGTCTCAGAGTGCGCTGGCCACCGCGATGCAGCGCCTGTCCTCGGGCCTGCGCATCAACAGCTCGGCGGATGACGCCGCGGGCTTCGCGATCTCGACCCGCATGACCACCCAGATCAACGGCCTCGACACCGCTGCCCGCAACGCCAACGACGCCGTATCGCTGTCGCAGACCGCCTCGGCGGCGCTGCAGCAGATCACCGACAACCTGCAAGCCATCCGCCAGTTGTCGGTGCAGTCGGCCAACGCCACCAACTCCAGTTCCGACCGCGCGGCGCTCGACCAGGAAGTGCAGCAGCGCCTGGCCGAGATCACCCGCGTCGCGCAGCAGACCACCTTCAACGGCCGCCACATCCTGGACGGCAGCTTCGGCACCGCCGCGTTCCAGGTCGGCGCCAACGTCGGTGACACGATCTCGATCGACCTGAGCAAGGGCACCGCGGCCAGCAATCTCGGCTCAGTGGCCACGAGCACGATCGACCTGTCAGGCACAACCGGCACCGATGGCACCTTCACAGCCGGGCCTGTGGTTTTGGACAGCACCAACAACTTCAGCATCAACGGCAAAACCATCCAAGGGTCGTTTGCCAACATGCAAGCACTCGCGGACGGCATCAACGCCGCAGGCGCCCAGGGTGTGTCGGCCTACACCGATGGCCAAAAACTGGTCATCCAGTCGAACGGTACCGCTTCCGACGGGACGGCCGGCGATGGAGACTCGTTCCTCGTTGCCGTCACCGGCACGATGCCCGCCGGCGCCGTGGCCATCACGGCCGGAACGGTCAAGGCATCTGATACGACGAGCAGCCTCGCCGACACCGGTAGCGGGAGTGCCATGAGCGTTGCGACGGTCGCCAGCGCCAACGACGCCATCAACCGCGTCGATGCGGCGCTGGCCTCGGTCAGCTCGATCGACAGCACCCTGGGCGCGATGCAGAACCGCTTTACGTCGGCGATCACCTCGGCGCAGGCGGTTTCGCAGAACCTGTCGGCTTCCCGCAGCCGCATCCAGGACACCGACTTCGCGGCCGAGACGGCGGCGATGAGCCAAGCGAGCATCCTGCAGCAGGCTGGTATTTCCATGCTGGCCCAGGCCAACGCGCAGCCGCAGTTGGTGCTGAAGCTCCTGCAGTAATAGCGGCAACCGGATTCCGCCGGCGGCGCAACCAGGCCGCCGGCGGATCTTTCCGGCATCGGCATCCGGCGGGACGAAGCACAGGCCGGCAAGCCCATTGGCGGTGGTACGCAACTTGCTCTCTCCATGCGACCACGCCTGCAAGCGTCGGCTTTCCGTCACTTTCCTGAAGCGGATCCTCCTGTCATGACCACCATCAGCTCCACCGATCCCCTTGCCGGCCTGTTGAACGCCCTCGGCAGCGGATCCACGGGCACGGGCTCCAGCAGTCCTTCCGGCTCGCCGGGCACCGGCCTGATCAGCTCGCCGGGCCTCGGCTCCGGGCTGGACGTCAACACCCTCGTCTCGAAGCTGGTGCAGGCCGAGATCCAGCCGGCGCAGAATCAGATCGACAACAAGCGCGCCAGTGTCACCACCCAGACCTCGGCGCTCGGCACCCTCAAATCGCTGTTGGCTTCGCTGCAAAGCAGCCTGTCGTCCCTGGCTGATGGCAGCGCATTCACCAAGTACGCCGCCACTTCCAGCGACACCGATGTATTTTCCGCCACGGCCGGTGCCACCGCGGTGCCGGGCACGTACCAAATCGAGGTGCTGCAGACCGCAGCGGCCCAGAAGCTGTCCTCCGCGGCGTTCGCGAGCGGCGCGGCGGTCGGTACGGGCACCCTCACCCTTTCGGTTGGCAGCAAGTCGATCGACATCAACGTGGACTCGGCCCGCAACACCCTCGCCGGCATCCGCGATGCGATCAACGGCGCAGCCGGCAATCCCGGTGTCAGCGCCACCATCGTGCACGCCCAGGACGGCGACCACCTGGTACTGACTTCAGCCACCACCGGGGTCGCCAACGCTTTCAGCATCAGCGCCAGCGGCGGCGACGGCGGCCTCGCCTCGCTGACTTGGGACGCCGCCACCGCCAGTGGCTCGTTGACCCAGCAAACGGCAGCCGCTGACGCGCAAGTCAACATCGATGGTTTCACCAGCTCCTCTTCGACCAACGTCGTGGACGGCGCCATCGACGGCATCACCCTGAACCTTGCAAGCGCCGACCCGGGGGTCCCGCAGACCCTGACCGTGGGACGCGACGTCACCAGCATGCAGAACCTGGTGCAGGGGTTTGTCACGGCCTACAACCAGTTCGTCCAGGGCGCCGGCCAGCTCGCGAGCTACGACGCGACCAGCCAGACCGCGGGGCCGCTGCTGGGCGATGCCACGCTCAGGGGAATCCGCTCGGCGCTGGCATCGGTGCTTTCGGGCGCGGCCGGCAGCAACGCCTCGGGTCTGCGCACGCTGGGCGACATCGGCATCAACCTGCAGGCCGATGGCACGCTGCAATTCGACGCGAACAAGCTCGGCGATGCCTTGACTTCACAGTCCGCACAAGTGTCCGCGCTGTTCGGCGGCAGCTCCGGCTACGGCAGCCAACTGAACACGCTGCTCAGCAGCTACCTGGGCTCGGGTGGCCTGCTGGACATCCGCAACAGCAGCCTGAATAGCCAGAGCCAGCGGCTCGACCAGCAGCAAGCGCAACTCAACCAGCGACAGCAGAGCATCCAGAGCCGCTATCTCGCCCAATTCACCGCACTCGACGTGACCATGTCGCAGATGACCCAGACCAGCAACTTCCTGACTACGCAATTGGACATGCTAGCCAACATCTACAAGCCGTCCAAGTAACGGACCATTGCTGCATCCCCGAGGATTCCCGTGAGCTATTCCACTTCATCGCAAGCCATCCACCAGTACGGCCGCGTGCGCGCGCACGGCGGTGTCGAGGCGGCCAGCCCGCACCAGTTGACGGCAATGCTGTTCGATGGCGCACTCAGCCGCATCGCCAGCGCCCGTGGCCACATGGAACGCGGCGAGATCGCCGCCAAGGGCGAATGCATCTCCCGCAGCATCGAAATCCTCAGTGGTTTGCGGGTCAGCCTCGACCCCGTCCGCGGCGGCGAGTTGGCGGAACACCTCGAGAGCCTCTACGAATACATGTCGCGGCGGTTGCTGCAAGCCAATGCGGGCAACGACCTCGATGCGCTCGATGAAGTCGCCAGGCTGCTGCGCCCGATCACGGAAGCCTGGGACTCGATCCCGACCGAACTGCGCAATCCGCCACGCGAAACCGCGCCGGCTGCGCAAGCATGAGCCCGCCGATCGCCGAAGCCATCGACCTGACCCACGCCATGCTGTCCGCGGCGAAGGCCGGCGACTGGCCGCATTTCGGGCGCCTGCACGAGCAGCGCACGCGACTGCTCAAGCCCGGCCTGTACGTGCACGCCGACGCACCGCGGCTGCTGCCGCGGCTGGACGCGGCACAGAAAGAGCTGGCCGCCACGCTGGGCGATGACACCGCCGCGCTGGATGAAACCTCGGAATTGCTGCGGCCGATCCGCGATGCCGCGGGGGAACTCCCGAACGCGCTGGGGCAAGCACTGGCGGACGACCTCCCATGAAATCCCCGCTGGTCGAGGCCCTGGATCTAACCCATGCGATGCTGGCGGCTGCCAAGGCCGGCGACTGGACGCATTTCGGGAACCTGCACAAGCGTCGCGCGCAACTCCTGAAGCCCGCCCTGTACACGCACGCCGACGCACCCCGATTGCTGCCACAGCTCGACGCGGCGCAGAAGGAGCTGACCGAGGTCATCGCGTCTGCGCACGAGGAGGCGCGGCGCAACTGGCTGGATTCGCAACGCGCCCACGCCGCCGCCAGCGCCTACCTGGATGCGGCGCAAGGCTGAGACGAGCGGCGCATCCGGCGATTGCCTCGTTTTTGTAGGCCGGCTCAAGGCCGAAGGCCGGAGCCGGCATTGCCGCGGTCGCAACCGGCGCCGGTAGACTTCGGGCGTCCGGCCCTTCGGCCTTTCGGGCCCGGCTGCGCCGTTCGCGCCGCTCCTGCGGCGCAGTCGTCGCTGCGCTCCTGGAACCGGCTACGCCGCCGACGCGTACAATCCAGCCACCTCCGGCACGAAGACATCCCGATGGCCCACGAAGCTTGGCAGTCGTTCGTCGACAGGATCGCATGGGAAGGCACCGCACACGTCGCCTGCGAAGAGCTGGATGTCCCGGTCGATGCCGCACGCCGCGCACGACTGGATGAGCTGAATGCCGGCGTGCTGGCCACCCTGGGCATGCTCGGCGAGCACAGCACCGTCGAGCCCACCGGAGGCGACGAGACCACCGCCGCGACACTCGCGCGCATCGACGCGAAGGTGGACGTCCTGCTGGAGATGTTCAATCGGCATTTGCCCGGATCCGTCCAGATGCCGCCTAGGCGCAAGTTGCGCTTGAACACCCGTGGAGCCCTCATCGGGGAATGGCAACCGCAGTCGCAGCAAGCCCTGGTGCTGGTGCGCATGCATTTCGACGCCTGCAGCGGCTTGCCACTGGAACTGCCCGGTCTCGCAATCGCGGCGCCGGAGGGAGCGGGCGGCTTCGTCGCCTTCGACGAACTGGCCGAGGGCATCCGGAACGGCATCGAGCACCTGGTTTTTCGCCAGCATCGCCGGCAACTGGCCGAGTCCAGGCGCGAATCGCGCAACCCTTGAAGGTTTGGTCACACCCTGACCCGCACGGGTCGGCAATAGCCCGCTTCCGGGCTTCGAATGCACCGATCGACAGCCGCCAAATCTCCGGCGCATGGAGCGGCCTTGGCGTCAAATCTCCATGCTTTTCAGCGGATTGTCGAATCTCCGTCGCGGAGGCGACGGATTCCCGACGCCGATGGCACGGAACATGAATATGGGTTCAGCGTCTGTAAACGTGCGAAAAACAAGGGGGAAACCATGCACGCTTTTCCGGTCCTGATCATAGAGTCCCATGCAGTGCGCGCGTCCACCCTCGCCGCATACATCGAAAGCATCGGCTACAGCCCACTGACCGTGCTGGCCGCCGACGATGATTCCGGGCAGTTGAACTGCTGCGCCATTTACGCCGGTCCTGACGAGCCGGTGGCCACCATCGAAGCCCATCTCGAACAACTGGGCGACCACCGCAGCAATGTGTCGCTGCTGGCTTCGGAGGATTCCCCGCACCTTTCGGAACTCGGCCAGCTCGGCTTGGCCGCGGTGCATGCGGTCGCGCCGCTGCCGGATCTCGAATCACTGGGCGCAATGTTGCGGATGTGCGCGCCGCGCAGCATCGGCAGCCGCACCAGCGATGATCGTCACTTCGTCGGCCGGTCCGCACCCGTGCGACTGCTGCACAGCCTGATCCGCCGGGTGGCGCCGTTCGACTCCAGCGTGCTGGTGCTGGGCGAATCGGGCACCGGCAAGGAACTCGTGGCGCGCTTCATCCATGAATGCTCGCCGCGCCGCGACCAGCCGTTCATCGCCATCAACTGTGGCGCCATTCCGCCGGATCTTCTGGAAAGCGAACTGTTCGGCCACGAGAAGGGCGCTTTCACCGGCGCCATCAGCACCCGCAAGGGCCGCTTCGAGATGGCCGAAGGCGGCACGCTGCTGCTGGACGAGATCGGCGACATGAGCCTGCCGATGCAGGTCAAGCTGCTGCGCGTGCTGCAGGAACACTGCTTCGAGCGCGTCGGCGGCAGCAAGTCGATCCGCTGCAACGTGCGGATCATCGCCGCCACCCATCGCAATCTCGGTCAGGCGATTCTCGAGGGCAAGTTCCGCGAGGACCTGTTCTACCGCCTCAACGTGTTCCCGGTCGAGCTGCCGCCGCTGCGCTCGCGCACCGAGGACCTTCCGCTCCTGATCGAGGAATTCAACGAACGCCTGCTGGGCCGCGGCCTCGCGCCCGCGCGCCTGACCGCCGAGACGGCGGCCGCGCTGGCGGCTTATGACTGGCCCGGCAACGTGCGCGAACTCGGCAACCTTGTCGAACGCCTGGCGATCCTGTATCCGGCGGCGGCGGTGCGCGTCGCGGATCTGCCGGCCCAGTACCGCGGGCAGGGCAATGTCGAACACTCCGATGCCGCGCAGCTGCTGGACATGGTGATGCGCTCCGACACCGCTGCCGCCGATCCCGACGATGGGCTCGAACACTTGCCCGACGCCGGGCTCAACCTGCGCGATCATCTCGCCGACATCGAGGTTGGCCTGATCCGCCAGGCGCTGGCAGCCTCCGAAGGTGTCGTCGCGCACGCCGCCAATTTGCTGGGCATGCGGCGCACGACCCTGGTGGAAAAGCTGCGCAAGTACCAGTTGCAGGTCAGCTCCACCACCAACTGATTGCTTTTTACCGCCCGCGACGTCGGCGGACGATGTCCGCCCTGCGCGCCGAAAGGCAGGGCGGCCATTGCCCGCCATATCGATGAACGCGCGACGCGACAACGGCGTCGATCTGCTTGACGGCGCGTCAGGCTGCCTCAGGGCGTGCGTGCCGGATGGCCTTGAGCTTTCCATCGTGCGATGGCTTTGCGGTCGAACGACACGAAGATTTCTCCGCCGGGCCAACGGCCCTCGTACGCAATCACACCGTCGGCGAAATCGCCGCCTGTCTCGAGCATCAAGTCGAACGCGCCGCGTCGCCGCATTCCTTTGAACCGGCTGGACCGTCGGACCCCGCCGCCCGCACCGGCGGATCCGGATGCCGCCAAAACGGCGCCGGTTTTCTGGCGCAATGCACGCCATGCGATCGCAAGTTACTGTCCAGTATAGTTTTATCTGGCTGGTTCGATATTTGCATCGGGTCGGCGCATGAACGCTGTCCCCCTGACCCGCAGCACCGATCCGCAACGCCTACAGGCCTTGGAACTTGCCTTCGCGCAGTTCAACGAAACCTCCCGGCAATTGCAGACGTCGTGGTCCACCCTGCAGGAGCGGGTGGCGGAGCTGACCCGTGAACGCGACGCCGCCGAACAGGCGCGTCTCGCAGAGTTGGCCGCGCGCGAGCGCGTCGCCGATCGCTTGCAGGCGCTGCTGGGTGCACTGCCGGGCGCCGCCTTGATGATCGATGGCGAAGGTCGGGTGCGCGAATGCAATGCGGGGGCCGAGGATCTTCTGGGGCAACCCGTGCTCGGCCAAGCCTGGCGCGACGTCGCTGCGCGGGCGCTGCACGCGCGCAGCGACAGTGATGGCACACCTTGCCTTGCCGACGGCCGCCGCCTCGGCGTCTCGCGGCGCGTCACCGCCGATGGCGGCTGCGTGCTGCTGCTGACCGACGAAAGTGAGGCCCATGCGCGGCGCAGCGGAATGCAGCGCCAACGCCAGCTCTCGGACATCGAGGAGCAACGTGCGCGGCTCGCGCACCAGTTGCGAACGCCGCTTTCCACCGCGGTGCTCTACCTCTCACGGATCGCCGACGGCGGCCTCGAACTCGCGGCCGCGCGAAGCATGGCCGGCAAGGCGCTGGCACGCCTCGTGGACCTCCAGCAACTGATCGACCAGACCCTCGCGATGGCGCGCGGCGATGCCGACAGCGACGCCACCGTCGAAGTCGCGGAACTGCTGCACGCGACCCGCGGCAGCGTCGCCGCGCACAGCGGAGTCGGCGCACACCTCGAGGTCGATGATGCGGGCAACGGCGTCCGTGTTCGTGGCCAGCCGAGCCTGTTGACGAGTGCACTGGTCAACCTGGTCGAAAATGCGCTCGCGTTCTCGACACACGTACGGCTACAGGCAACTCGAGACGACGACAACGTCGTGCTCGCCGTGGAGGACGACGGACCCGGAATCGATCCAGCCGACGCCGAGCGGATCTTCGAACCCTTTTTCACCACCCGCGCCGATGGCACTGGCCTCGGCCTTGCGATGGCCCGCACCGTGGCGCGCGCGCACGGAGGCGACCTGGCACTGGCGCCCAGTGAAAGCGGCGCCCGCTTCGAATTGCGCCTGCCGCTCGCCGGCGATCCCCGCGCCCTGCCCAGCGACCTTCGCAGCCATCGCGGCGCGGACCAAAGCACCATTGCCCATTCGCAACTTTCAGGAACGCTGCCATGAATCAACGTCCCGACTCCAAGGTGCTGGTCGTGGAAGACGACCAAGATCTTCGTGAAGCCTTGTGCGAGATCCTCGGCGCCGCCGGCATCGCCACCTGCGCCGCCGAAGACGGCGAGCGCGCCTGGCGCCACATCGACGAGGGCGGCATTGGCCTGGTGATCAGCGACGTGCAGATGCAGCCACTGGATGGCTATGGACTGCTCAAGCGCATCCGCCGGCAGGAACCCTCGCTGCCCGTCGTGATGATGACCGCGCACGGCACCATTGAACGCGCGGTCCGCGCCATGCGCGAAGGCGCCGACGATTACCTGGTCAAACCGTTCGATGCCGCCCGTCTGGTGGAAGTCGCGCATCGTTTCCTGGACGCGCAGGTCGGGGGCGACGAACCGGTGACGGGCGATCCCGCCAGCGAGCGCCTGCTGGAACTGGCGCGGCGGGTGGCTGCGAGCGACGCCACGGTGCTGGTGTGCGGTGAAAGCGGCACCGGCAAGGAGGTGATCGCGCGCTACGTGCACCGCCACTCGCCACGCGCCCAGGGCCCGTTCGTCGCGATCAACTGCGCGGCCATTCCCGAAAGCATGCTCGAGGCCACGCTGTTCGGCCACGAGAAGGGTGCCTTCACCGGCGCCGCCAGCGCCCGTGCCGGCACCTTCGAACGCGCCCAGGGCGGCACGCTGCTGCTGGACGAGGTTTCGGAGATGGCCCTGCCGCTGCAGGCCAAGCTGCTGCGTGTGCTGCAGGAACGCGAGGTGGAACGCATCGGCGGCCAGCACGCCGTTTCCCTGGACGTGCGCGTGATCGCAACCACCAACCGCAACCTGGCCGAGGCGGTCCGCAACTGCGGGTTCCGCGAGGACCTCTATTACCGCCTGAACGTATTCCCGCTGCCGTTGTCGGCGCTGCGCGAGCGGCCCGGCGACATCCTGCCGCTCGCCCGGCACCTGCTTGCCGCCCACGCGCAGCGCATGCGGCGCCCGCTGCCTCAGTTGAGCACGGTCGCCGAACGCAAGCTGCAGGCCCATGCATGGCCCGGCAACGTGCGCGAACTGGACAACCTGATGCAGCGTGCCCTGATCCTCACCGGCGGCGACTGCATCGATGCCGGCGAGCTGTCGTTCGAGAACGCCGGTGACGGAATTCCGACGCCGGCCGCGACGGAAGTGCCACACGGCCTCTCGCAGGCGCTGCGCGAGAACGAAGACAACCTGATCCTCGACGCGCTGCGCGAAAACCGCGGGAGCCGCCGCGCGACCGCATCACAGCTTGGTGTCAGCGAGCGCACCCTGCGCTACAAGCTGGCCCGGATCCGCGATCAGGGCCGCCTCACGGCGGCCACGGCGTGACCGGATTCCGGTTGGCACAGGCCTTGCTGTAAGTACCCCACGCACGATACACGGAGAGCTCCGGACATGACCCAGATCGACGTCAACAGCCTGCTGGCACAGATGCGCACCTTGAGCGCGCAACTCGAGCCCGGCGCGG
Source organism: Rhodanobacteraceae bacterium (assembly GCA_050737935.1). Classification (GTDB taxonomy): domain Bacteria; phylum Pseudomonadota; class Gammaproteobacteria; order Xanthomonadales; family Rhodanobacteraceae; genus 66-474. Next base: position 5,755 of record JBOHYO010000003.1, on the reverse strand, counting down.
CTGCGGCCCCCGCCATCGGCGATGCCAAGGCGCCAGGCAGCTTCGGCAATCTGCTCAAACAGTCCATTGCCGATGTCGCGCAATCACAGAACCACGCCCAGCAGATGAGCGCATCCTTCGAGCGCGGCGATCCAGGCACGGACCTGCCGCAGGTGATGCTGGCGGTGCAGAAGGCGGACCTCTCGTTCCGCGCGATGACCGAGGTGCGCAACAAGCTCGTCGACGCGTACAACAACATCATGAACATGCCGCTCTGATCGCGGCCCCTTTCCTCGCCTCCTGACGAATCATTCCTTCCATGGCCGACACAGGCATTGCACCGACCCCCCAGGGTTCCGCCCGCGCGATCGCGCGTGGCCCGGCTCGCCAGGATTCCATCCTCGGCATGCTGCGGACGCCGGTCGCCCGCCAGATGCTGTTGCTGGCGGGCATCGCGGCCGCCGTCGCGCTGGGCGTCGCGATCGTGCTGTGGTCGCGCGGTCCCAACTTCGGGCTGTTGTATGCCGGACTCGCGCAAAAGGACGCGGCGGACATCGTGCAGGTGCTGCAGACCGGGGACGTCTCCTACAAGCTGGGCAGCAACGGCACGAGCGTCTTCGTGCCAGCCGGCGACGTCGATTCGCTGCGCCTGCGCCTCGCCGCGCAGGGCCTGCCGCAGGGCAGCGCCAGCAGCAGGCCCGTCGACAACGCCGACTCGGCATTCGGAATGAGCGACACCGCCGAGGCCAACCGCAATCGCCAACTGCTGGAGCAGGACCTCGAGCGCACCATCGCCAGTCTGCAATCGATCCAGAGCGCGCGCGTGCATCTCGCGCTGCCCAAACCTTCGGCCTTCATCCGCGACGCCCAGGACGCGAGCGCTTCCGTGCTCGTTTCGCTCTACCAGGGACGCCAGCTTTCGCAATCGCAAGTCGCCGCGATCGTGCACCTGGTGGCCGCCAGCGTGCCCAACCTCGATCCCTCGCGGGTCTCGGTGGTCGACCAGCAGGGCCAGTTGCTCACCGACGCCGATGGCAACGCCGAGGACCAGGTCGACAGCCAGCGCATGCGCATCACCGCGCAGGTCGAGAACACGTACGCGCAGCGCGTGGAGAGCATCCTCACGCCATTGGTCGGCGCCGGACACGTGCGAGCCCAGGTGCACGCGGACCTGGATTTCAAGGACAGCCGCCAGGCCAGCGAGGTCTACGGCAAGGACAAGCAGGCCCTGCGCAGCGAACAGGTCAGCAGTCAGACGAGCACCGATGGCGCCGGGGCCGGCGGCGTTCCGGGCGCGCTCAGCAACCAGCCGCCGGTCGCCGCGCAACAGCCGACTGCCGCCAACCCGAACGCGTCGCCCTCGGTGGCCAGTGCCGGCAGCACCGCCACGCCGACCGACTCGTCGCACAACGCCACGCGCAACTACGAAGTCGACCGCACCATCAGTTATATCCAGAATCCCGCCGGCGACATCACCCGCTTGTCGGTCGCGGTGATCGTCGACAACAAGCAGGTGAAGGGCAAGGACGGCAAGCCCGAAAGCGTGCCGCTCGGCAAGGACGAACTCGCGCACCTGACCGAGCTGACGCGCAGCGCGGTGGGCTTCGACGCCAAACGCGGCGACGTGGTCAGCGTGGTCAACGAACCGTTCCGCCACGGCCCCGCGCCGGGCGATGCACCAGCGATGTCGTTCTGGCAGCGCCCGGGCATGATGGACCTCATCAAACAGGGGCTTGGGGTGCTCGCAGCGCTGCTTCTGGCGTTCGGCCTGCTGCGGCCGATGCTGCGTGGACTGCTGAAGGCCGACAAGACGACCGACGACGGAACGCGCTCGCTCGCCGCGCCGCAGACACAGGCCAGGATCCACGAAACCGTGGCCGGCCCGGCCAACGAGCGCGCCGGCCAGGCGCTGCCCGCGCAAGGTCCGCTGTCGAACTACGACCAGCGGGTCGGCGTGGCGCGACGCGTCGCTTCGGAAAACCCGCGCCAGGTCGCGCAGATCGTGAAGAACTGGGTGGCCACCGATGGCGCCTGAAACGATCGAAATGAGCGGCGCGCAGCGTGCCGCAATCCTGCTGCTGTCACTGGGGGAGGAAGATGCCGCGATGGTGCTCAAGCACCTCGATGCCCGCGACGTGCAGACGGTGGGCAGCGCGATGGCCGCGCTCAAGAACATCAGCCGCGACCAAGCCAACCACGTGCTCGAACGCTTCGGCCAGGAACTCGAGCAGCAGACGCCGCTCGGCGTCGGCACCGAAGAATACGTCCGCAAGGTGCTGGTCGGTGCACTGGGCGAGCAGAAGGCTGGCAACCTGATCGACCGCATCCTGCTGGGCCGCAGCAGCAAGGGCCTGGAATCCCTCAAATGGATGGAAAGCCGCGGCATCGCGCAGATGGTCGGCCAGGAACATCCGCAAATCATCGCGCTGGTGCTGGCACATCTCGAGCCCGACCAGGCGGCCGAGGTGATCGGCTACCTGCCCGAACGTACCCGCAGCGACGTGGTGATGCGCATCGCCACCCTCGATGGCGTGCAGCCGCACGCGCTGCACGAACTGGACGAAATCATGGAACGCCAGTTCTCCGGCAACGGCAGCAAGCTGAAGTCGGCGACCGTCGGCGGACTGAAAGCGGCGGCCACGATCCTCAACAGCATGGACTCCACCCGCGAGACCGAACTGATCGGCTCGATCCGAAAGCTCGACGGCGCCCTCGGCGATCGCATCGAGGAACTGATGTTCACCTTCGAGGACCTCGTGGGTGTGGACGATCGCAGCATGCAGACCCTGCTGCGCGAGGTGCAGTCGGCGCGCCTGGTGGTGGCGCTCAAGGGCTGCGATGCGAAGCTGCGCGAGAAGTTCTTCGCCAACATGTCGCAGCGCGCGGCGGACATGCTGCGCGATGACCTGGAAGTCGCCACCCCGGTGAAATTGTCCGATGTCGACGCCGCGCAGAAGGAAATCCTCGCGACCGCCCGCAAGCTCGCGGACGCCGGCCAGATCAACATCGGCGGCAACGAGGAAATGGTATGAGCGACGCCCTGTGCGTGGTGTCGCGCGAACATCTGCACGAGGTGCAACCGTGGACGATGCCGGTGGTGGAACAACCGCCCCCGCGCAGCGCTGCGGCGCGTCCCACCATCGCCGAAGTGGAGGCGATCGGCGATCAGGCGCGGCGCGAAGGTTACGAGCAGGGGCTTGCCGAAGGACGCGAAGCCGCGCGCGACGAGCTGCAACGCCAGTTGCAGCAGTTCCGTGGCCTGTGCGACGCGCTGGCGCGGCCGCTGGCCGATGCCGACGCCGCGGTGGAGCGGCAATTGGCCGAACTCGCGATGCTGGTGGCGCGCGGGGTGCTGCAAGCCGAGCTGCGCATACATCCGGAACATCTGTTGAACGTGGTGCGCAAGGCCGTCGGCGCCCTGCCCGCCGCCACCGCCCGCATCGACATCATCGTGCATCCCGAGTCCGCCGCGCTGCTGCGCGATGGACTTCCCGAAGCCGAAGAGCAAGGCTGGCGGATCGTCGAGGACGCGCAGCTCAAACCCGGCGACTGCCGGATCGCCGGCGCCGATTCGCGGATCGACGCCAGCTTCGAAACACGCCTGGCCGCGATGGTCGACGCCGCGCTGGGAGATGACCTTCCCATGCCGCCGGGCAGCGGGGCCACCCCGTGAAGCTGCACGGATCCACCGTCTCGCGGCGACGCCGCTCAAACAGCGTCGAACCCTCCCGGCCGACGGGTCCCGGGTCCCGGGTACCGGGTCCCGAGTCGCGAACAGCATGAACGACGCCGCGCCACAGCCTTCCTCGGCCCGCGCCTCGCTTTGGCAGGCCCGCCTCGCCGCACGCGGCCGGCAGGTGGAAAAGACCCGCCCGATCGTGGTCGAAGGGATGTTGCGCCGGGTGGTCGGGCTGACCCTGGAAGCGGTCGGCTGCGAAGCACCGGTCGGTTCGCGCTGCCTCGTCGACAGCGCCGACGGCGGCAGCATCGAAACCGAAGTGGTGGGCTTTTCCGATGGACGTCTGTATTTGATGCCGACCGGCATCCTGCACGGCGTACTGCCGAATGCGCGGGTGCGCCCCTGTCCGCACGACTCCGGCGTCCCTGCCGGCGACGCGCTGTTGGGTCGTGTCATCGACGCCGCCGGCGTGCCGCTGGACGGGCGGGGTCCGCTCGGTGCGGACCAGCAAACCTCCTTGAAGCGCGCACCGATCAACCCGATGCAAAGGCAGCCGATCTCGCAACCGCTGGACGTCGGCGTGCGCGCGATCAATGCGCTGCTGACGGTCGGCCGCGGCCAGCGCATGGGCCTGTTCGCAGGGTCCGGCGTCGGCAAGTCGACCCTGCTCGGGATGATGACGCGCTTCACCAACGCCGACGTGGTGGTGGTGGGCCTGATCGGCGAGCGCGGCCGCGAAGTCAAGGAGTTCGTCGAACAAATCCTGGGTGACGAGGGCCGCCGCCGCGCGGTGATCGTCGCCGAACCGTCCGACGCCCCGCCGCTCTCGCGCCTGCGCGGTGCGCAGGTGGCCACCGCGATCGCCGAACACTTCCGTGACCGCGGCCTGCGCGTGCTGCTGCTGATGGATTCATTGACGCGCTATGCACAGGCCCAGCGTGAGATCGCCCTGGCGATCGGCGAGCCGCCGGCAACCAAGGGCTATCCGCCTTCGGTGTTCGCGCTGCTTCCGGCGCTGGTCGAACGCGCCGGCAACGACGCCGAGGGGCGTGGTTCGATCACTGCCTTCTACACGGTGCTGACCGAAGGCGACGACCATCGCCACGATCCCATCGCCGACGCCGCGCGCGCGATCCTCGATGGACATATTGTGCTGTCGCGGCGGATTGCCGAGAGCGGCCACTATCCGGCGATCGACGTCGAGGCTTCCATCAGCCGCGCGATGCACGAGATTGCCTCGCCGCAGCAGATCCAGACGGCCCGCCAGTTCCGCCAGATACTCTCCACCTATCAGCAGAACCGCGACCTGATTGCAATAGGTGCTTATACGCGCGGCAGCGACCCCCGGATCGACGCCGCCATATCCCTGTGGCCCCGGATGCAACGCTTTCTGCAACAGGACCTGCACGAACGTGCCGATTTCGCGGCGAGCCTCACAGCCCTGCAGGCGACCTTGGCGGAGAGTGACGCTGGCAGCGCCACGCGGAGTACGTGATAGATGGCCACCAAGCGCTCACAGAGGATGGCGGTCGTACAGAAGGTCGTCGATGACCAGGAGCGCAAGCGCGCTCAGGCCCTTGCGGCCAGCGAGAAGCGTGTCCTGGAGAGCGAGGCCAAACTCGTGGAGTTGGAGGGTTATCGCGCCGGGTACCTGCGCGACTTCAGCTCCAAGGCCGGCAGCGGCATGAGCGCCGCGAGCGCCCGCGACTACCAGGTATTTCTGGCGCGCCTCGATGAGGCGCTGCGGCAGCAGGTTCAGATCGTGGCCCGCGCCAAGGCGCAAAGGGACACCGAGCGCCGCAACTGGCAAGGAGCGGCGCAGCGCGCCGATGCGGTCGATCACATGGTGCAGGTCTGGAACAGCGCCGACCGCAAGGAGCTCGAAAGGCACGAGCAAAAAGAATCCGACGAATTCTCACAGCGCACGGCAGCGCACGGAGTGCATCGGCGTGGGTCCTGAGTCAATTTCCCCTTCTCTCCCGACTTCAACAGGCTCCTCTTCCCGTGCCTCGAGCAGCAGCGCCGCGGCCCTCCTGGGCGGTGCGCCCAACGCAGGCGCATGTTCGGGTGCCGCCTCAGGAGCCGGCACGGCTTCAG
>JBOHYO010000002.1:0-5596 GCA_050737935.1 Rhodanobacteraceae bacterium | reverse complement strand
ACCGGCGACCGGCGACCGGCGACCGGGAAAGCCCATCTCCTGCCGCATAGGAACATCGCACCATGCCCAGGCTCGATATCCATTCCAGTCCCCGCCGCACCGGCTGCGGCTACCCCGCACCCTTCGACCAACCCTGCCTCGCCCGGGTACGGCGCCAGCTCGGCGAAGCGGGCGGGCTTGCCGATTTCGGCGTGAACCTGCTGGAACTGCCGCCCGGCGCATGGTCCAGCCAGCGTCATTGGCATTCTGCCGAGGACGAATTCGTGTGGGTGCTCGAGGGCGAGGTCACCCTGATCGACGACGACGGCGAACACGTCCTGCACGCGGGCGAGTGCGCCGCCTTCGCCAAGGGCGACGCCAATGGCCATCACCTGGTCAACCGCTCGAATTCGGTTGTGCGCTGTATCGAAATCGGTTCGCGTAAACCTGACGACGACGCGTGCTCTTATCCGGACGTCGACCTGCATATCGGCCCGGGTCGCGATGCCGGATATAGGCACAAGGACGGCAGGCCCTACCCGGCCAAGGGCTGAACCATCGCCCAATCCCGCATGAATGGTGCACGACCGCCGGTGCGGCGCACGTCAACAAGACGCGTAGGATTGCGTTCCAAAGGTTGAGCCATCCCGGCTCTCCGGAGGATTCACCGTGAAGCGCATCGCGACAACTGTGCTGGTTGCAGGTCTCATGGCCACGCCGATGCTGGCATTGACGCCGCCCGCCGCGGCGGCGGTCAGCGTCGGTATTTCCGTCAACCTCGCGCCGCCGCCACTGCCCGTGTACGCGCAGCCGGTCGCGCCGGAGCCGGGTTACCTCTGGACACCGGGCTATTGGGCCTGGGATCCCGGGTACGGCTATTACTGGGTACCCGGCACCTGGGTGATGCCGCCCCAGGTCGGCCTGCTCTGGACACCGGGCTGGTGGGGCTGGTCGGACGGCTACTATCGCTGGAACCCCGGGTACTGGGGTCAACAGGTCGGCTTCTACGGCGGCATCAACTATGGCCACGGGTACTCCGGCGTCGGCTACGTCGGCGGCGAGTGGCGCGGGCGCGAGTTCTACTACAACCGCGCGGTGAACAACGTCAACATCACGAGGATCCACAACGTCTACGTCAACCGGACGGTCGTCAACAACGCCCATGTCAATCGCGCCAGCTACAACGGCGGTCGCGGCGGGATCACGGCCCGTCCCACCGCCGCGCAGCGCTCCGTTGCGAATGGGCACCACTGGTCGCCGACGTCCATGCAGACGCGCCAGCGTGACGTGGCGAAGCAAAATCCGGCCCAACGGTTCAAGGCGAACAAGGGCCGTCCGGCCGTCTTCGCGACGCAGCATGCCGGGCGGTTCGAGGGGCCGCATGCGGTGCGCGCTCCATCCACGCAGCACGGACCCGCCACCAGTACGCCGAATCGCGAGCGCGCGCAGGCTGCGCCGCGCCCCCACGCGGCGAGCACGCCCAACCGCCAACACGCGACCGTCCAGGCGCCGCACGATCGCGCGCGACCGACGCAGCGGATGAGACCGGAACCGTCGGTCCGGAACACGCCCGCCCAACAGAATGCACGGCCGAATCCGCCGCAGCGCAGCCAGCCCCAGCCGCGCGCATCCCGCAACCAGGCACCGCGCAACCAGCCACCCCACAGCGCACAATCAAGCCGAGGTCGGCCCCCCGCGTCGTCATCGCACGCCAACGATCGCGGCAAGAAGGCGCAACACGACAAGCACAAGCACGACGACGGGCAGCACAACTGACAACGTGCGGCACACGCAAACGGGGCGACCAATGGTCGCCCCGTCTTCGTCTCTGCTCCGGATCAGTCGCGAATGGCGTCCAGTTCGTCGTCCCATCGCTCCAGCGTATCGGCGTATCCCCCGAGCAGGTTCCACAGCGAAATCTGCACTTCCTCGGGAATGCGCGCGAACGCCAGCGCGATGTGCTCGCCGGTCACCCGCACGACTTCCGCCATCACATGGACATTGACATCGTCGCTGAAGAGCATGTCGAGTACCCAGACATCGCCCGCGCAGCCGTGCCACTCCGTGGGCCGCGCCAACCGCACGCCGGTCGCGGAGATGTCGGCGAGGTCGGTCTGCCAGACATCGCCACGTCGGCTCATCAACACCGCCGTCTCGCGCACCATCCGCGCGTGCCGCACATGGTCGACAGCCCGATCCGCATTGTAGTCGCCAACCACCTCGAACATTCCCCTGGCTCCGTATCGTGTGCGCCGGCGCGCGCGCGGCCGGCCCCCCATTGAACGACGTTCCACCGCCTCATGGCAAGCAAGGAATGGGCCAATCCCGGAACACGAGCCTCTGGACTTGCGGCCGATTCGCCCTTACCCTACGCACGTAACGCCGGTGTACTTGGACCGGCACCCGCTGATCACGCTGCCGCCGCGACCCGCTGCCAGGGTCACCCGTGGCACCGGCGGATACTGGATCGGGGGATCCTTCGACCCGGAATAGTTCGAAACCTGCCCGGCGCCGTGGGCACGATCAGAGGCCAGCCCGAGTCCGAGCCGATGCCGCCGCGCGGGAATTCGCGGTTGCGGAGCTCGACCGCACACCCGAGCCAGCGACGCCCGACCCGCAACAGTTGACGTTGCACGATGAGCGAACTTCGCCAATTCGAGGATTGCGGCACCCCGCGTGCCGTGGATCCGATCCACACGAGTGCCGGATGAGCACCGAACAACCGTCAGTCACGAGCATCCCTTCCGCGCCGGAAGCCTCCCCGCTGGCCGAGGCGCCGCGGCAACAGGAAATGCCGCTGGCGGTGGTGCTCGGGCAACCCATCCTGCAGATCCCGCAGGACCTGTACATTCCGCCCGACGCGCTCGAGGTGATCCTGGAGGCGTTCGAGGGGCCGCTGGACCTGCTGCTGTACCTCATCCGAAGGCAGAACCTCGACATCCTCGATATCCCGGTCGCCGAGGTCACGCGGCAGTACATGGATTACATCGAGGTGATGCGCGAGATGCGGCTGGAGCTCGCCGCCGAATACCTGGTGATGGCCGCGATCCTCGCGGAGATCAAATCCCGCCTGCTGCTGCCGCGGCCGCCGCAGGAAGAAGGCGTCGAGGAAGACCCGCGTGCCGAACTGGTGCGCCGCCTGCAGGAATACGAGCGCTACAAGAAGGCTGCCGAGGACTTCGACTCGATCCCGCGCATGGAGCGCGATCTCGAAACCGCGCGGGCTTTCGTTCCCGACCACAAGGTGGTCAAGCTGCCGCCACCGGTGGAATTGCGGGAAATGCTGCTGGCGCTGCGCGACGTATTGCATCGCGCGGAGTTGTACGGACATCATACGGTGGAACGCGAACCGCTCTCGGTGCGCCAGCGCATGAGCGACGTGTTGCGCAAGCTCGGCGACGGCACCTTCCACCGTTTCGAGACGCTGTTTGACGCAGCCGAAGGCCGATTGGGCGTGGTGGTGACGTTCCTGTCGCTGCTGGAACTGGCCAAGGACCGCCTGGTCGACATCATGCAGGACGCGCCGCTGGCGGCGATCTACCTGAAAGCCCGCGCGACCGTGGAAATGGCGGACTAGAGCGAAAGCAAGTCGGTCCGCAAATAAACGCAAATGAACGCGAATAGAAGAGCGAATGAATCAGACTCTTCGAAACAATAGATCAATCCGGTCGTCTGCCTTCGGTACTTCAGGACGAACGAACCCTGCAAGATAGAACGTACTTTCTGATTTTATTGGCGTTCATTCGCGTTCATTTGCGGATAAATCGCTTTTTGGGGGCGCGCACAGTGAGGCACAAGTGGAACAAGAAAGACTGAAAAACATCGTGGAGGCCGCGCTGCTCGCGGCGCACCAACCGTTGACCCTGCCGATGCTGGCCGCGTTGTTCCAGGAAACGGACGCGGTTTCGCACGAGGACCTGGCGCGCGCCCTCGAGGCACTCGGCCAGGCCTGCGAAGGCCGGGGGATCGAACTGCAGGAAGTCGCTTCCGGCTTCCGCTACCAGGTACGCGAGGACGTGCATCCCTGGATCGCCCGGTTGTGGGCGGAGCGCCAGACGAAGTACTCCCGCGCCTTGCTGGAGACGCTGGCGTTGATCGCCTACCGCCAGCCCATCACCCGTGGCGAAATCGAGCAGGTGCGCGGCGTGGCGGTCGCCACCAGCATCATGCGGACGCTGGAGGAGCGCGAATGGGTGCGCGTGGTCGGCTATCGCGACGTACCGGGCAAACCCGCATTGTTCGGCACCACCCGCCATTTCCTCGATTACTTCAACTTGAAGTCGCTCGACCAGCTTCCGACCCTGGCGGAAATCCGCGAGATCACCGATCCCGACCCGCAACTCGCGTTGACGAGTGTGGAAGACCATCCGGGCAATCCGCAGGATGCACCCGACCTTTCCACCGGCACCGATGAAGCCACCGGCGCCGATGCGCCAACCGATGCCCCGCGTACCACCGAGGACGCCGCATGAATTCAGCCCCACGTTCCCTGCTGACCCTCAATCGGTCGTCGACCCACGAGGCCGATGACGCACTGGAAGAACGCCTGCACAAGGTGCTCGCCAACGCCGGATTGGGATCGCGCCGCATGCTCGAGGAGCGGATCGGCGCCGGAGAAATCCAGGTCAACGGCAATGTCGCCGAAACCGGCTCGAGCGTGCGCGCCGGCGACCGGGTAGCCGTGGACAACAAGCAATTCGTGGTCGCGACCGATCTCCATGATCGGGCTGCGGTCCTGAGGTACCACAAGCCCGAAGGCGAGCTGACCACGCGCGACGACCCTGAGGGTCGTCCCACGGTGTTCGAGAACCTGCCCCACCTCAATGGCTCGCGCTGGATTTCCGTCGGGCGGCTCGACGTCAACACCACCGGGCTATTGCTGCTGACCACCGACGGCGAACTCGCCAACACGCTGATGCACCCGAGCCACGAACTCGAGCGCGAATACCTGTGCCGGGTGCACGGCGAAGTTCCCGACGAAGCGCTCGAAAGACTCAAGTCCGGCGTGGAACTGGAGGACGGCCCGGCCCGCTTCGACGAGATCCACGTGGTCAGCCGGGGCGGCAGCCACTGCTGGTTCCGCGTGGTGATGCACGAAGGCCGCAACCGCGAGGTGCGGCGCCTGTGGGACTCGCAGGGCTTCCTCGTCAGCCGCCTCAAGCGCATCCGCTACGGCAACGTCGAATTGCCCCGGGGCTTGCGGCCCGGGCAAAACGAAACGCTCGCCGAGGACGCCGTCAAGTCGCTGCGTGAGCTGGCGGGCGCCGGTCCGGTGCAGCCCTCGCTGACTTTGAAACCCGTGCTCCACCAGCGCCACACCCCGCGCGGCGTGACCGAAGTCCGGCCCGCCGGCCAGACGCCGCACGCCTGGACCGGCGTGCGCCACGACGAGGCACGCGAGCTGACCGCGTTCGATCGGGTGCGGCCCGACGACTTCAACAACCGCGGCAAGCGCCGCCGCGGGTCCCCGCGCGGCGAGGTGAACGGCAATGTGCTGAAACCCGACAAACCGGCCGGACGCAAACGCACGAACAGGCGCGGTGTCGCGCCCGGACAGGAGCTGCCGTCGGTGCGCACCTGGTTCGCGGGCGACAAGCGCCCCGGCGACCGCCAGGGC
>JBOHYO010000001.1:0-5096 GCA_050737935.1 Rhodanobacteraceae bacterium | reverse complement strand
CGCGAGCAGGCCGCGGACCAGGAATCCGTGCATCAGGTAGGTAGTCAGGCTGCGCCGCCCGAACCCGGCCCACACGGGCCGACGCGGGACCAGGGTGATCGCCGCCAGCGCACATGCCGAGGATGCCATCAATAGGGCAAGCCGGATTGCGGATCCGGGCAATGCGTCCACTTGCAATGTCGCGTAGTCGACCGATGCGTACAGCCATTGCGGGTCGAGGCCGCGCAGGCACCACGCGCCGGCGGCTGCCGCCGCCAGCACCAGCACTGCGCAAATTCTTGCGACGCGCGATGCGCCGAGGCGCTGCAGTTGCTGCGCCCCGATCCGGTGGCCAAGCAGGAACAATGGGAAGAACACCAGCGTGCGGGACAGCGAGTACGAATACCCGATCCACGGCGCGAGTCCGGCCACCAGCGCGATCGCGACCGCCACCGGCAGCGCCCAGCGATGCGAGAACAGCGGCAACAGCAGCCGCCAGCACACCAGGCTCGGCAGGTACCACAGCAGCCAGTAGGGAGTGAGGTAACCCTGCGACCAGTCGCTGCCCTGGAACAGCAAGGCGTCCCACGCGGGATAAAGGGTCTGGAAGATGACGTACGGCACCAGCAAGCCCGTCGCGAGCCCGAGCAGCCGCCGGCGCGTCAGCGTCCGTTTGGACAGCGCGCCGGAGATCAGAATGAACCCCGGCATGTGGAACAGGTAGATCCAGCGGTACAGGGTGTCGGACAGCGGACCTGTCTGGACGAGTTGTTCCAGCAGGTGGCCGACCACCACCAGTGCGATCAGGACGAAGCGCGCGTTGTCCAGCGCCAGGAAACGTTCGGGCCGCCGGGAGGGCCGCGGGGCGCCCGTCGCGAATTCATGCGAAATGCGCCGCCCGACGCGGCGCAACGGACGATAGACGGTCTCGGTCCAGGTGGCAGCGGATTCGCGGATCATCCGCGCAGTGGTCCTCCGTGATCAACGCAGCCGCGACGGTGGCCGCGCCCCCGGTGCTGCAAAATGAATTGCGGCGCGGCGCGCCACGCAAAAGCACGTCATGCGGGCGTGCAGGAACATCATTGCGGGACCCGGGTTAACCTGATCCGAACGAGTTCGGCGATCTGCGGTCTTTGTCGGAAACAGCTACCTGACTAACCTGGAAGCTAAGCCGAACTTCCCCTCTCGCCATGCCGGGGCGGCCTGCGGCTTCATCGCAGGTCGAACCCGGAATCCACTCCCCTCGATCGGTCATCCAGCGGTGCAGCGATCAGGGACGATCGCACCAACATCTTCATGCTGTGCGCGTTGACGATGCAGGTGCACCAGCAGCAGGGAAATCGCCGCGGGCGTGACGCCGCTGATGCGGCGTGCCTGTCCGACGGTCGCGGGCCGTACCTGCTTCAGCTTCGCGGAGACTTCGGCCGACAAGCCGCGCACCCGGTCATAGTCGAACGCATCCGGAATCGGCATCGATTCGTGGTGACGCTGGCGCTCGATTTCGTCGCGCTGGCGTTCGAGGTAGCCCGCGTATTTCGCCTGCACCTCGACCTGCGCGGCAACGTCTTCGCGATCGACAGGGGGACCGAAACCATTCGTCGCGACGAGCGTGGTGTAACCGAGCTCCGGACGGCGCAACAGGTCCAGCGCATTGGCTTCGTGCGTGAGCGTGATGTCACGCTGCGAATGCAATGCCGCACCGAGCGTATTGGATGGCGTCGCCCACAGCGACTTCAGGCGTGCGGTTTCGCATTCCACCGCATCGCGCTTTGCGCGCATCGCATCGAAACGTTCCTGAGCCACCACACCCAACTCGAAACCCTTTTCAGTCAGGCGCAGGTCTGCATTGTCTTCGCGCAGGTGCAAACGATATTCGGCGCGTGACGTGAACATCCGGTACGGTTCGAGCGTGCCGTTGGTGGTGAGGTCGTCGATCAGCACGCCGCTGTAGGCTTCATCGCGGCGCGGCCACCACGGAGCCTCGTCGCTCGCTGCGCGTGCAGCGTTCAACCCCGCAATCAGCCCCTGTGCCGCGGCTTCCTCGTATCCCGTGGTGCCGTTGATCTGGCCCGCAAAATACAACCCTGCGATGGCTTTCGTTTCGAGCCACGGGTGCAGTCCGCGCGGATCGAAGTAGTCGTATTCGATCGCATACCCGGGGCGCGTGATGTGTGCGCGTTCGAAGCCCGGGATCGAGTGCACCAGATCCTGTTGCACGTCGAATGGGAGGGACGTCGAGATGCCGTTCGGATAGATCTCGATCGCATCCAGCCCTTCCGGTTCGATGAAGATCTGGTGCGATGCCTTGTCGGCAAAGCGCACCACCTTGTCTTCGATCGAAGGGCAATAGCGCGGCCCGGTGCCTGCGATCCTGCCGGTGTAGAGCGGCGAGCGATCGAGCCCTGCGCGGATGATCTCGTGCGTGCGTTCGCTGGTGTGCGTGATCCAGCACGGCACCTGGCGCGGATGCTGGTCGCGCGAGCCGAGATACGAGAACACCGGGGTTGGATCGTCGCCCGGTTGTTCCTCGAATACCGAGTAGTCCAGCGAGCGCGCATCGATCCGCGGTGGCGTGCCGGTCTTCAGCCGGTCCGCGCCCAAGGGCAATTCGCGCAAGCGCTGCGCAAGGCGCGTTGCGGGCGGATCGCCCGCGCGCCCGCCCGCATGGTTTTCGAGCCCGATATGGATCTTGCCGGCGAGAAAGGTGCCGACGGTCAGCACCACGCGCGGCGCGCGAATCGTCAAACCCATCTGCGTGAACACGCCAGCGACGCGACCCGATTCGATCACGAGGTCGTCGACGGCCTGCTGGAACAGTTCCAGGTTCGGCTGTTGCTCGACGATGCGCCGGACCGCCGCCTTGTACAGCAGGCGATCGGCCTGGCAGCGCGTCGCGCGCACCGCGGGGCCCTTCGATGCATTGAGGGTGCGCCACTGGATGCCGGCAAGGTCGGCCGCATGCGCCATCGCGCCACCGAGAGCATCGATTTCCTTGACGAGGTGTCCCTTGCCAATCCCGCCGATCGCGGGATTGCAACTCATCTGTCCGATGGTTTCGATGTTGTGGGTCAGCAGCAGCGTGCGCGCGCCACAGCGCGCGGATGCCAGTGCGGCTTCGGTGCCGGCATGGCCGCCACCGACCACGATCACGTCATAAGCGGTCATCACGTGTCACTCCGCTCGAACGGCCACCAGCGAATTGGTGTGCGCCGTCACCGAAATTGGCATCGGAACCCGGAAACGGTCGAGGCAATCGTTGCGAATTGTCACGAGCCCCGTGCGCGGCGCACGTAATCCGGCGCCTACCCGGCAACGTCACATTCTCTTGCAAAGTTCCGCTGCCTTGCCCGATGGATTGGCATGCGAAGTGCAGAAATACTTCTGCGCTCCGCCGACGCAGCCGCCGCGAAAAACGGCAGGAGACCGGAAGCAGGAATCCGGCCTCCGCGTCGGCGGAAGCACCAGGAAGGTAATGCAAGAAAGGAACTGGCGCCCGGCGGTCATCAGGAACAGGGGGAATCCAGAGTAACCGTGTTCCGGGCGCCAGATTGGGAAAAATCATCGGGTGCCGAAGTGGCGAACGATATCGCGACTGCCCCTTTGGCGAAAGAGTATCAGTGGATGCGGATGAACGCCACTTGAAGGATTCGGACGGATCCGTAGGGGGTTTCCGCAAGAACAGGAGAGGTAGCAATGAACTTCGTCGACATGAGCAATGAAGATTGGGAAGAGGTGCGCCGGCACCACGACGAGCTGGTCCAGATGGGACGGCTCGAGCTGGAGGCCGAGGAATTCCGCGAGTGCCGCCCCGCCGGGCGCTTGCAGGAGGCGGCGAACCATCCGGTCGAGCGGCGGCTGTGCGAACTGGACGACATGCTGATCGGCCTTTCGCACTGAACCGGTTCGGGGGGTAGGGCGGGGAGCGTGGCGTGCCGCGCTCCCCGCCTTCTTTTTGCCCGCAATGCCCCGGAGCAGGATTACTACCGGATCTTGGTGCCGGTGTTGGTCCCGGTACGCGAGGACGCCGGAGCGGTGGGCCGCGCCGGCATTGCAGGCCGGAAACTCGGTTGCGGCATGGCGCGCGGGGCGCGGCTGGCAGGCTGCGGCGCCGGCATCCTCACGGAAGCGCTCGCCGGACGCGCATCCCGGCTGCCGAAGGACGCCGCACGCGGCGCGTGGCCTTCGTAGCTGGGCATGGCCGGAATGCCGCCGAAGTTCCGGGCCGAGTCCTGCCGCGGGGAACGCACGTAATGATCGTGCCGCCACGCGGTTGCTTCCATGGCCCGTTCCCGGCCGGCATTGAAATCGGGCCGCTGCGCCGTCTCGCCGATGTCCGCCGGACGGGATGAGGCATCGTCGTGTCGCCACGAACCGCCACCGCGATCGTGACGATGGTGACGGCTGTGGTGATGGTTGCCGCAGCGCCACGAGCCGCATCCCCATGAGGAGAAACCCGTTGTGTACCACGGGCCCCAATAGCCCGGGAAATTCCATACGTTGGAAATCCCGGCGTTGAATATCCACTGCGAACCGTAGTCGTACCCGTATCCGTACCCGGGACCGTAATACCCATAGGCGCTGCTGTAGGGTCGCGTGCCGTTGTAGTAGCCGTAACCGCTGGTGCCCGAATAATAGGGGCCGGTGCCGTAGTAGTCGTAATAGCCTTGGCCGGAGTACGTACCGTCGCTGGTGTAATAGCCGCCGCTGCCCGCGCCCCCCGGTTGCACGAACGAGTATCCGGCCGCGCAGCCGGCCAGCAGCAGAACCCCCGCGCCGAGCACCGCCAGACGCGCGCCGCGGACTGCCGCCCGCTTTCCAAAAGTTTTGCGCATGGGACACCTCCTAGCTTGCCGCGAATTTCTGTACCCGATGGTACACCTTCGGGAGCCAGCTTGCAGGCGTCGGGTCCGGACGTTCAGCGACCAGTGGCTTCGCCCGGATGAAACGAAGTGCAATCCGGGAACATCTCGCGAGACTCTCCCCGGATTGATTCGCGACATCCATGTCGCTCGCCCTTCGGGTGACTCGGCCGTCCATGGCACTCGCCCTTCGGGTGACTCGGCCGTCCATGGCACTCGCCCTTCGGGTGACTCGGCCGTCCATGGCACTCGCCCTTC